>JBJTBO010000191.1:0-12764 GCA_046091445.1 Planctomycetaceae bacterium
CGCCTTTTTGGCCGCGAGCAGATCCTCGACCGAGACGATGCTCGCCTTCTTGGCGCCGCCCTTGGCGGCCGACTTTGCCGACGTTGCCTTGGCGGCAGCAAGACCGGCCTTGGCCTTGGCGGCACCCTTACGCTTCCTGAGCGGCCGGAAACCCATCTTCTTCAAGATGTTGCTGACCTGGGGCGGGGCGACGGT
Organism: Planctomycetaceae bacterium; assembly: GCA_046091445.1. GTDB lineage: Bacteria > Planctomycetota > Planctomycetia > Pirellulales > UBA1268 > QWPN01. The sequence continues at coordinate 196 of JBJTBO010000191.1, forward strand.
GACTCCCTGCTTCTTGAGCTCGACGACGATCACGCTCGGCCGGGGCGTTTCACCCTTGGCCTTCATGCTGGTGGCGCTCTTGCGGATCTCGGCGGACTTGTTGACGTCGGCGGGCTTCTTTGCGGTGGGTGCGGCCATGAACGTGTTATTTCCAGGGAAGTGATTGTGCGCGCTTCGACAACAGCCCGCACGAAAACCGTTACTGTAGTTTACACAAGACGAAACGCAATGGCCGGAAGGAAATCGTTTCACCCACCAGACGGGGTAGCCACGGGTGGATGTCATGATGTGGCGGATCCCTCCGCGGCAGCGGCGATACGCTCTCGGCCGTCGTTCACAGCGCTTTCGGCACGCGTCCATGTACGACCTCATCGGCGATCTCCATGGCCATGCCGATGCGCTCGAGAAGTTGCTCCAGCAACTCGGATACGAGAAGCGGCACGGCATCTACCGCCACCCCGATCGTCAGGTCATCTTCCTCGGCGACTTCATCGACCGCGGCCCCGGGATCCTGGAAACGCTCGAGATCGTCCGGCCGATGATCGACGGCGGTGCGGCCCTCGCCGTGATGGGCAATCACGAACTCAACGCGCTCGCCTACCACACGCCCGATCATTCGCACCCGGGTGAGCACCTCCGGCCCCACCACGTCAAGAACGTCCAGCAGCACGCCGAAACGTTGAGGCAGGTTCCGGCCGGTGAACTGGCATCGTACCTCGAATGGTTTCGCACCCTGCCGCTCTGGCTCGAGCTCGAGGGCCTGCGGGCCGTCCATGCCTGCTGGGACGAGGCCCGCATGGCCGGGATCCGTGGGCCGATTTCAGACGAGTTTCTCCATGCGGCCTGCTCGCCCGGCGGCCGTCTCTTCGAGTCGGTCGAGGTGATACTCAAGGGCAAAGAGGTTCGCCTGCCAGCCGGAGTCACGTTTCGCGACAAGGATGGCCACGAACGCCTGGCGACGCGGATCAAGTGGTACGAGTCGCCCGATGGTCACACGTACCGCACCTATGCCATGGCCAGCGAGCCGATCGACTCGGACCTTCCATTGCCTGACGAGGTCGCCCGAGTCGCCGCGCCGTATCCCGAGGACGCCCAGCCGGTCTTCGTGGGACACTACTGGCTCCGGGGCTCCCGTCCCACGCTGCTCCGCGGGAACGTCGCCTGTCTGGACTGGAGCGTCGCCAAAGGCGGGTTTCTGTGTGCGTATCGATGGGATGGCGAACGCGCGCTGGATGAGCGGAAGCTCGTGCGGACGGCGTGATCCCAGTGGCGATGCGGCAGATCGACGGACGGCGACCCGTCTCTGTGGCGAGGCCGATCGTGCACAGAATCGTGCAGGGGCACACGTCGAGGAAAACCGTGGTGATGGGCGAAGAGGGACTCGAACCCCCAACCCCCTCGGTGTAAACGAGGTGCTCTGACCAATTGAGCTATTCGCCCGCGGAACGGGAGTATAGCCCGAGGTCAGTGGGCCGCCGTCCGGGAGAAGATGTTGAGCACGACGACCCCCGCGACAATGAGCCCCATGCCGACGAAGGCCGCGATGTCGAGCTTCTGGCCGAGCAGGGCCCACCCGATCGCGGCGATCAGCGTGACCCCGGCCCCCGACCAGATCGCGTAGGCCACGCCGACGGGAATCGTGTCGAGCGTGCGCGACAGCAACCAGAACGAGAGGCCGTAGGCCACGGCGACGCCGATCGTGGGGAGCGGCCTGGTCAGGCCCGCGCTGAGCTTGAGGCACGTCGTGCCGATGACCTCGGCGATGATCGCGACGGCGAGCTGAATCCAGGGCATGGGCGCTCCGATGCCACGCGGACGACGCCGCGTGACCGTCGATCAGGGGGAGGGCGGAGCCGTCGCGGGCTTCGGTGGCACGACCGTGCGCACGCCCAGTTCCGCGAGCTGCTTCGTTTCGACCGGAGCCGGGGCCCCGGTCATGAGGTCGCTGGCCTTCTGCGTCTTGGGGAAGGCGATCACGTCACGGATGCTGTCGAGACCACCGAAGAGCATGACCCAGCGGTCGATGCCGAGCGCGATGCCCCCGTGGGGCGGTGCGCCGCTGGCGAGCGCGTCGAGCAGGAATCCGAATCGCTCGCGCGCCGTTTCCGGAGAGATGCCGAGCAGCGAGAAGACACGGCGCTGCACGTCGGGATCGTGGATGCGGATCGTGCCGCCGCCCGCCTCCGATCCGTTGATGACGAGGTCGTACGCCACCGCGCGGCACGATGCGGGATCGGACTCAAGACGGCCGAGGTCGGCTGGACGCGGCGCCGTGAACGGATGGTGCATGGCCGCCCAGCCGCCCGTTTCGCCGTCGCGGGCGAACATCGGGAAGTCGACGACCCAGGAGACGTGCAGCGACTTCTCGTCGTAGAGGTGCAGCTCGCTGCCCAGTCGCTTCCGGAGCGTGTGCAGTGCCTTGCACGTCACCTCGAAGGAGTCGGCCACGACGAGCGCGAGGTCGCCGGGAACGCATCCGAGCCGATCCTTGAGGTCGGCGGCGATCGGGCCGAGGTTCTTGGCCACGGGTCCGGACCACGCGCCGTCCTCGTCGCACTTCAGCCAGACGAGCCCCTTGGCGCCCGCCTCGACCGCGAGCGCCGTGAGGTCGTCGAGCTGCTTGCGCGACATCGCCGCCGCGGCACCCGGCACGCGGATGCCGCGCACCCGTCCCCCGCCGTCGACCGCGGCACGGAACACGCGGAAATCGCTGGCCGCCGCGAGCGGCGTCAGGTCGACGATCTCGAGGCCGAACCGCATGTCGGGGGCGTCGTGGCCGAACCGCTCCATGCACTCGTCCCATGTCAGCCGGGGCAGCGGCAGCGGCACGTCGACGCCGAGGATGTCACGGGCGGTGCGTCGCACGAGGCCCTCGATCACCCCCATCACGTCGTCCGCCTCGACGAACGACATCTCCACGTCGAGCTGCGTGAACTCCGGCTGCCGGTCGGCCCGCAGGTCCTCGTCGCGGAAGCATTTCGCCACCTGCACGTACCGGTCGAAGCCGGCGATCATGAGGAGCTGCTTGTAGAGCTGGGGTGACTGCGGCAGCGCGAAGAATGAACCGTGCTCGAGCCGCGACGGCACGAGGAAGTCGCGGGCACCCTCGGGCGTGCTCTTGCCGAGCATCGGCGTCTCGACGTCGATGAAGCCGAGGTCGTCGAAGTGGTCGCGCATGATCTTGACGATCCGACTGCGCAGCAGCAGGTTTTCCTGCATCTGCGGCCGTCGCAGGTCGAGCCAGCGGTGCGTCAGCCGCACCTCCTCGCCCGGCAGATCGGTGGCGTTGGGGTGGAAGACGGGCGTCTCTGCCTGATTGAGCACCTCGAGCGTGTCGCAGACGACCTCGATCGCGCCGGTGTCGAGTTTCGCGTTGGTCGTGCCCTCCGGGCGAGCACCCACCGCGCCCCGCACCCTGATCACCCACTCCGGACGCACGGCGCGGGCCGCCCCCCGCGTCTCGGCGGCGGCGTCGGGGCCCACGACGACCTGGGTCCGGCCCCAGCGGTCGCGCAGGTCGAGAAAGAGGACGCCCTTGTGATCGCGTACGCGATCGACCCAGCCACACAGCCAGACGGCGGCTCCCAGGTGTCCGGATCGCAGTTCGCCGCAGGTGTGGGTGCGCAGCACGGAATGCTCGTGGGAGGTCGGTCAGGTGTCGGACTGGAAGGCGGAGACGACGAGGGTGGCCACGGCCAGCAGCATCGAGATCACGAGTGTCGCGATCGCGCCCCAGAAGAGAATGCCACCCGTGCCGCCGTCGTCACCTTCCCAGGTGGCGAGCGCCGCGACCGCCAGCACGACGAAGAGCATCGCGAGGGCGAACGCGATCCACGCGAGGAGTTTCTGGATCATCGTCGACGGCTACCTCGCGACCGGCGCGGGCATCCTCGGGCCGCCGGCCTTCTCCACGCCCGCCGCCGACGCGCCGAACGCGAGTTCGAGCTGCACGCCCTCGTCCTCGGGAAATTCCCGAAACAGCATGCTCGGCTGAATGTCGTGGTTGTGCTGGTACTTCTCGCTCGTGTATTCGGTGATCGCCCCGTGGATCTGGTGGAAGAAGATCTGGCAGATCGGCACACCCGGATAAATCTTGACGGGCTGCACGGCGAACATCTCGAGCGTCCAGAAGCCGCAGAATCCGACGTCGCCGAATCCGGCCGTCACGTGGACGAAGAGACCGAGCCGCCCGATCGAGCTGCGTCCCTCGATCATCGGCACCAGGTTGTGGGTCTCGGTCCGCTCGACCGTGCGACCGAGGTAGAGCTGATTGGGCGCGAGGACGAGTCCCTCCGGCGGAATCGTGATCCGCTCCACGCGGTTGCTCTTCCGCATGTCCAGCACCACCTCCTCGTAGACGAGCAGCTCGTCGTGGAGCGAGAGGTTGTAGCTGTTGGGATTGAGCCGGCTCTCATCGAACGGGTCGATGACGATGTTGCGGCCGAGCTGGTGCTTGATCTCGTTGCCGGACAGGATCATGAGAGGCTCCGTTGCGGTGGCAGGAGACACGGTCCGGTCGGCGGTCGACGAGCCGGGATTGTACGCAGCGACGGGGCGGTCTGCCCATGGCCCCGGTGGCACGCCTAGCTGCGGAGCCCCTTCCGCGGGCAAAGCACGGCCAGGACGCACGCGTCGCAGCGTGGGGCCCGCGCGGAGCAGACGGTGCGGCCGTGTTCGATGAGGCGGTGGCTGAACGCGATCCAAAGCCTGGGGGGCAGGAGGGCCACGAGATCACGCTCCGCGCGCACGGCGTCGGTGTGACGCGTGAGGCCGAGGCGGCGCGAGATCCGCCCGACATGGGTGTCGACGACCACGCCGGAGGCCTCGCCGAACGCCGATCCCAGCACGACGTTCGCCGTCTTGCGTCCCACCCCCGGCAGCCGCACGAGGTCATCGAGCGTGCGGGGCACGTCTCCACCATGCCGTTCCACGAGACCCTGGCAGCACCCGAGGATGCTCTTCGCCTTCGCCCTGAAAAAGCCGGTGCTGCGGATCACCGACTCGAGCTCGCGGGGGGGGGCCGTGGCGAGTGCCGCCGGCGTGGGCCAACGGGAGAACAGGTCGCCCGTGACCTGATTCACCCGGCGATCGGTGCACTGCGCCGAGAGGATCGTGGCGATGAGAAGCTGGAATGGTGTCTCGAAATCGAGCGAGCAGGTGGCCCGCGGATAGGCCCGGGCCAGTCGGCGGGCGATCGCCTCCGCCCTGGACCGCCGGGCGGTCAGCGTTTCCCGGGCGCCGGGCGTCACCTTCGCCGCCGCCGGCCGGCTGCTACGATTCATGGTCGCTCGCTCCCCTGCCGTCGTCGCGATGCCATGCCGTCGCGACGTGCCTGGGCATGGGCGGGCGACGGGCGAGCGCAGCCGCCGCGATTTCCGCCCCACGCGGTGTTCGTGTCTGAGTCCACGTACAAGTCCACGTCCCAGTCCGAGTCGCAGTCCCAGACCCAGACCCAGTCCCAGTCCGAGCGTACGCCCGAGTTCAGGTCAGACGACAGGTTCGAGTTCATGTCCGAGCCGCATACCGACGACGCAGCCCACTACGAGCCGCTGTACCTGGCCGGCATCGAGAAGTTCAACGAGTGTGATTATTACGAGAGTCACGAGCTCTGGGAGGAGCTCTGGACCGAGTATCGCGGGCCCTCCCGCTAGTTCTACCAGGGTCTCATTCAGGCGGCGGTGGCGCTCTACCACTTCGGCAACGGCAACATTCGCGGGGCCCGCAAGCTCCATCGGAGCGTGCACGGCTACCTCGAGCCCTACGCCCCCCACCACCTCGGCCTCGACGTGACGGGCTTCCTCGGGGCGTTCGACACCTGTCTGGCCGAGGTTGCCGGAAGCACCGAGGCCTTTCCCGAGATCGCGCTCGATCCGGAGTTGCTGCCGGAAATCCATCTCGACCCGCCCCCCGCCTGACGCCGATTCGCGACGGAGCTCCCTCGATGTCAGACGAGCCGCTGGCCTTCTCGCCCGACCAGTTCTCCGGCCTCGCCCGCATCTTTCCGCTGCCGAACCTCGTGATGTTTCCGCATGTGATGCAGGCCTTGCACATCTTCGAGCCGCGGTACCGCGCCCTCTTCGAGGAGGCCATCGACGACGATCGTCTCATTGCGCTCGGCGTGCTCGCCGCAGGCTGGGAGGACGACTATGCGGGCCGGCCGCCGCTGCGGCCCACGGCATGCCTGTGCCGCATCGCGACCCACCAGAAAACCGACCAGGGCACCTACAACGTGCTCGTGCTCGGCGTCCGGCGGCTGCGGCTGAAGCAGGAGCTGCCTCCGCACAAGCCGTTCCGCGTGGTCGAGGCCGACCTCGTCGACGATGTCGAGTCGGGAGCCTCCCCGCCGGGCACGGCCGCCGCGTTACAGCAGCGATTGCTCGCCGCGTTCAAGCAGGCGATGCCACGGATACCGAACGCCTACGAGCAGCTCGACCAGCTGCTCGGCAGCCAGATCACGCTCGGCATGCTCGCCGACATCGTCGCCTACACGATCGATCTGGGACTGGAGACGAAGGTCCAGCTCCTCGCGGAGAGCGACGTGCTGCGTCGGGCGAGGCTCTTGCTCGAGGCCATCGCCGCACGGCCGCCGTCCCGGCCCCGGCGTCCATTTCCTCCCGACTTCAGCGCGAACTGACGCATCACGACCATCCCGCAGGGACCGCCACCATGACCCGCCACTCCGATCCTTCGACGCCCGCCCGGAGCCATCCCGCCCCGGCGCCCCGCTGCGTCGCCGACGACGACCACGAGCCACCCGCGGCGTCGAGCCGCTCGTCCGGCCCCGGCCGCACGGTCGACCACGCGCGGATCGAGCGGGCCGTCCGCGAGATTCTCGCCGCGGTCGGCGAGGATCCGGAGCGGGAAGGGCTCCTCGAGACCCCCGCGCGGGTGGCCCGCATGTATGCGGAGCTGTTCGGCGGACTGCGCCAGGACGCCCGCGAGCACCTGCGGACCGCGTTCCACGAAAAGTACGACGAGATCGTGCTCGTTCGTGACATCTCGTTCGTCAGCATGTGCGAGCACCATCTGCTGCCGTTCATGGGCAGGGCCCACATCGGGTATCTGCCCGACGGCAGGGTGCTCGGCCTCTCGAAGCTCGCCCGCGTCGTCGAGGCGGTCTCCCACCGCCCGCAGGTGCAGGAACGGATGACCGAACAGATCGCGGATCTCCTCGAGCGGGACCTCGGAGCGAAGGGTGTGGCCGTCGTCGTCGAGGCCGTGCACACGTGCATGACGATCCGCGGCGTGCGGAAGCCCGACAGCGTCTGCGTCACCTCGGCGATGAAGGGCATCTTCCGGGCGAACGTGTCGAGCCGCGCCGAGGTGCTCTCGCTCATCTACGGGAATCGCGGGACGTGACGGGACGACCACGTCGGGACGTGGTGGCGGGCGAAGGAAGCGGGTCGGCCGGCCGCGAGGGTCGGGCGGCATGAGCCTGCTCGTGGACTTCCTGTGCCGCTTCGCCTGGGGTGTCGCCGCGGGCCTCGTGCTCACTTCCCCCCGCGTCGTCCCCGGCGGGTTCTTTCGCGTCAACCTGCTGGTGGTCCTCGGCCTGGCAACGTTCGCCGCGCTGCTTGCCCGCAACGCGCTGCCCGCGGTGTCGGCGGCGGCAGCGGCCGCCGCCGCGCTCGCGTGGTGCGGCAGCATCGCGTGGTTCGCCGAGCGACGCCGCGGCGGCATGCTCCTCTGCGTCGCCTGCACGCTCGTGCTCGCCGGCGCGACGGTGCTCGTGACGCTGACCGCGCGGCCGGGGGGCGAGGGGGCCTTCGCGGGCGCGTCCGTGCGTGACGGGCTGCCGTCCGCCGGCATCGCGCTCCTCTCCGGCCTCGTGACCGGCCTCACGGTCCATGCGATGCTCCTCGGACACTGGTATCTCAACGCGCCGGGCATGCGGATCGATGCGCTCCGCCGCGCCATCGACGTGGCGCTGGTCGCCTGGGGCGCCCGGCTCGTGACCGTCGCGGTCGCCGCGGTCGGTGAAGGGATCGTGCGTGGGTGTGACGCGACCGCCGTGGCCCTCGTGGCGCTCCGCTGGCTCACCGGCCTCGTGTCCCTGCCGATCCTCCTCCTGATGAGCCGGCGAACGCTCGCGATTCCCAATACGCATAGCGCCACGGGTATCCTTTATGTGGCCTGTCTGGCAGCGATCCTCGGGGAACTCACCGCCCAGTTGCTCGCGGTGGGGGCTTCCGGCGGCGCGTGAAGGCCCGCGGGCCGCCATCCGACAGCACGGCCGTGGCCGCGCGGCACGGCTCCGCGCACCCAATCGTTCCGACGGGCTCCCATGCAGATCACCTACGCCTGCCCCGGCTGCGACGCGACCGTGATGCTCGAGGGCGTGGAGCAGCGTGCGGCGCTCGAGTGTCCCTCGTGCCACGCGGCCATCGCGATTCCTCCCGGCGCACTGCACCGCGACGGCGCGGGTCGGGGACTGCGGCTCACCCGCTGCCTCGTCTGCCCGAGCCACGAGCTCTTCGCGCGCAAGGACTTCCCGCAGCGGCTCGGGGTGGCGATCGTGGTCGCGGGGTTCGCCGCGAGCTGCGTCACGTGGGCGTGGCAGCTGCTCGTGCCCACGTTCGCGATCCTCTTCGCGACCGCGCTCGTCGACGTGCTGCTCTACCTCTTCATGCCGGAATGTCTCACCTGCTACCGGTGCCAGTCGCGGTATCGAGGTGACGGTATCACCGAGGCCCACGGCGGGTTCGACCTCGAGACGCACGAGAAGCATCGGCAGGGCAGGGCTCGCGCCGCCGAACTCACCCGCACGGCAGCGACTGCCACCGCGGGCCCGCCGGTCGCAGCCGCTCGCGACGGTGCTCCGCCCCCTTCCTGACGGCACGACTGGCAGCGCATGGATCACGAGCGCACGAGGATCGCCGAGGACCTGCGGGGCGTCGTCGCCGGCGACGTCCTGTGCGACGACGCCAGCCGCGCGCTGTACGCCACCGACGGCAGCCTGTTCGAGGTGCTGCCGCTCGCGATCGTGCGGCCGCGCGGCGTCGAGGACGTGGCCGCCACCGTCGCCTGGGCCGCCGGCGAGGGCCTCCCGGTGCACGCGCGCGGCGCCGGGTCGGGGCTGTGCGGCGGCGCGCTCGGCGACGGGGTCGTGATCGACCTGGCGCGAGCGATGCGTCGCGTCGGGGAGATCGATGCCGAGAGGGGAACCGCGCGCGTGCAGGCCGGCGTCGTCGCGGCCCAGCTCGAGCGGCACCTGTCTCGGGTGGGCAGGACCTTCGGTCCCGATCCCGCCAACCTCGCCGTGACGACCATCGGCGGCATGATCGGCCGCAACGCGTCGGGCAGCCGGTTTCCCCGGCATGGCGCGGTGCGCGGACGGATCGTCGCATTGCAGGCCGTGCTCGCGGACGGGACGATCGCCGCCCTCGGGCCCACCGCGCCCGCTGCCGACGGGGCGGCTCACGGGCCGGCATCCGGGATCAGTCCGCGTGCCTCGTCCGACGCGGCCGCACGTCCCGCGACCCTCGCCGCGGGAGTCGACGCGATCCTCCGCGCGGACCAGGCGATCATCACCCGCCGCCAGCCGGCCACGCGCCGGGGCCATGGCGGCTACGGACTGCACGATCTCCGCGGCGCCGCAGACGGCACGATCGACCTGCCGCGGCTGCTCTGCGGCGCCGAGGGCACGCTCGGGATCGTGACCGAGGCCACCCTGCGGACCGTCCGTGCCGATCCGGCGACGGCGGTCGGCCTCCTGCTCTTCGACTCGCTCGAGAGGGCGGCGGAGATGGCGGTGCGCGTCACGGCGCTGGGTCCGAGTGCCTGCGACCTGTTCGATCGCAGGCACCTCGCCCTCGCGCGGAGCGCGCGGCCGGCGTTCGACCTGCTCATCCCGCCGATCGCCGAGGCCGGCCTGCTCGTCGAGTTCACCGGTGAGGACGCGCGGTCGTGCAATGCGCGACTCGACGACGCGATTGCCGTGGCCCGCAAGGCGCGTCGATCCTGCATCGACATCCGGCGCGCCGAGGACGTGCACGACGCCGCCTTCTTCTGGGAGCTCTCCCGCACGGTCGTCTCGACGCTCGCCGGTGTGCGGGCCGCCGTGCGTCCCGTGCCCTTCCTCGAGGACATCATCGTGCCGCCGGCGGCCGTGCCGGACTTCCTGCGTCGGCTCCAGGAAACGCTCCGACGATCCCAGGCCACGGCGATGATCTTCGGCCACGCCGCCCACGGCGAGTTCCACGTGCGCCCCCACGCAGACCCTCGTGATCCCGGGGAGCGGCCGCGGCTCGAGGCGCTGGCCGACGCCGTCTACGCCGAGGTGCTCGCCTGTGACGGCTCGATCGGGGCGGAGCTCGGGCTCGGCCTGTCGCGCACGCCCGCCTTCGGCCGACTCTTTCCGGACCTCGCGGCGACGTTCTCGCGTGTGAAGCGGCTCTTCGACCCCGACGGGATCCTCGCCCCCGGGCGCGTCGTCGATACCGGCGCGGCGGCCACGGCCCCGTTTCGCGCCGCGCCGCAGGCCGTCCCGGAGGCGCGCGACGCAGCCGCACCGGAGGCGGTCGCCCGGCCCACGTCCCTGCCGGTGCTGAACTGGGAGCCCGATCGCGTGGCCGCGGAGGTGGATGCCTGCAACGGCTGCGGCGCCTGCCGTGGCGTCGTGGCGCCGCAGCGCATGTGCCCCAGGTTTCGTGAGAATCCCGCGGAGGAGGCGTCGCCCCGCGCCAAGGCGAACGTCGTCGCCGCGCTGCTCGCGGGTCGGCTCGATCCGCGCACGGTCGGCGGTGAGATGCTGCAGGCGATCGCCGACACCTGCTTCAACTGTCACCAGTGCCGGACGGAGTGCTCCGCGCATGTGGACATCCCGGCGCTCGTCATGGAACTCATGGCGGCGAACGTGGCCGTGAACAGCCTGTCGTTTCGCCGCTGGCTGCTCAGTCGGATCGACGCCCTCTCCGCATGGGGCGGCGCGGTACGTCCGCTGACGAACTGGGCGCTGGGGGACCCGCGGGCGCGGTGGATTCTCGAGAAGACGATCGGGATCGCCCGCGGCCGCAAGCTGCCGCTCGTCACGGGCAACCAGTTCCTGCGCTGGGCCGCCCGCCGCGGCCTCACGCGTCCCTCGCGGCGGAGCGGTCCGCGGGTGCTCTTCTTCCTCGACACGTACGCCCGGCGGCACGACCCGCTGCTCGGTCAGGCGTTCGTCGGGCTGTTGGAGCGGCACGGCATCGGCGTGCTCGTCGATCCGCGGCAGGTGGCGGCCGGCATGCCCCTCGTGAGCGAGGGCGACCTCGACGGCGCCCGCCGGCTCGCGCGCACGAACATGCGGGTGCTGGCGGAGGCGGTGCGGCTCGGCTACCGCATCGTCTGCACCGAGCCGGCGGCGGTGACCTGCATCCGGCACGATTACCCGCTCCTCGTGGAGGACGACGGCGAGCTCGACCGCGTGATCGCCGCCACGTGCGACGCGACGAGTTTTCTGCTCGAGCTCCATCGCGAGGGGCGCCTGCGGCTCGACTTTCGTCCCGTCCCCGCGCAGGTGCTCTATCACGCCCCCTGCCACTCCCGGTCGGGGCCGCTGCCGACGGCAGGTGAGCACCTGCTGCGGCTCGTCCCGGGGCTGAACGTCCAGACGGCCGCTGCCGGGTGCTCCGGAATGGCGGGGACGTTCGGGCTCGCGCGCGAACAGTACCGCACCAGCCTGCGGGTGGGCCTGGGGCTCGTCTCCGCGATGCGGGGTGGTGTCACGGCGGGCGCTACCGAGTGCAGTGCCTGCCGGATACAAATGGAGCAGGGCACGACGAAGCCGTCCGTGCACCCCGTCAAGCTGCTCGCGAGGGCGTACGGCATGCTGCCGGGTCCGGCGCCCCACGGTCTCGACGATCTCCTCACGACGACGAGTGGCCGGCTCGTGACCACGTGACGATGGGCAGGGTCGCCGCGATACCATCGGCTCCGCCTGCCGTCACAGGGAAGATGTCATCCATGCAGCACCCCATCCCGCGCGCCGGATCGCTCCGGATCCTGCTCTTCGCCGGGCTCGTCGAGCCGGCCGGTGGCCGGACGCTCGACATCGCCTGGTCCGGCGGCACCGTTGCGGACCTGCGCCGGGCGCTCGCCGAGGCACGTCCCGGCCTCGAGCCGCTCCTCTCCCGCAGTGCGATCGCGGTGTCCGGTGCGGTCGCAGCCGAGGAGACGCGGGTGGCCGCCGGTGCCGACGTGGCGATTCTTCCGCCGGTCAGCGGAGGCTGAATCGATGTGTCCCGAGCCGGCGTTCGCATCGCGCCCCGATGCCATGGCGTCACCGGGCGTCGCGCTCGTGCGTCGTCCGATCGACACCGAAGGCCTGCTCCGGGCGGTCGCGCGCCCGTCCGCCGGCGGCAACGTCCTCTTCGTGGGCACGACGCGCGGCGTCACCGACGGCGTGGGGACGCGGTCCCTCGACTACGAGGCGCACGAACCGCTTGCGACCGCCGCGCTCGTGCGCCTCGCGGGGGAGGCGATCGCGCGGGTCGGGCTCGCCGCCGGCGCCGTCGCGACTCGGCTGCGCGTGGTCGCCGTCGGCGAGACGCGCGAGCGGCTCGCGACGCGTGCCGCGCACCGGGCCGACG
>JBJTBO010000192.1:0-11625 GCA_046091445.1 Planctomycetaceae bacterium
CGTTCGACGACGCACGAGAGTGCGTAGTGATCCGGGAGGGTGGTCCCGTCATCCATCGCCGCCAGCGTGAGGGCGCGGGATACGGTGCCGCGCCCGACGAGGACCGGGGCACCTTCGTCATCCGGGTTGATGGACCAGCCACCTCGGCGCGTCATCCAGCCGGTCATATCCGTGCCGTCGAACAGGGCCGTCGCCCTGCCCGAGCGAACGAGATCACGGGGAGGCGCCGACCGCCGGGCCGCGATGAAGGGCCAGACGAGCAGCGCCACCGCGGCGAACCCGAGGGCTGCCAACTGCCAGGTGCCGCCGAGCCGGTGATGTCGGGTGTCGCTCGGCTGGTGCGGGTGGGCTGCGTCGGTGTCCCTCGTGGTCGCGGGCACCACCAAATCGACGGTGGGCGTGAGCAACGGATCCGCCGCACGACCGGCCGGTGCAGGAGAAGCACCGGGCTTGTCGGCCGCGTGGAGCCGGTCGATGTGGAGCCCGTCGATGGCGGCGAGCAGCCGAGGATAGTCGTTCAGCCGGAGCCGTGGGTCGGGCTGCATGAGCGCGGCGACCAGGTCGTCGGTCGTGGACGTCACGTCCGGACGAACGTCCCGGAGCCTCGGTACCGCTCCGCGGAGGTGTTCGGCCACGATCTGCGGCAGCGTTATTCCTGCGTGGGGCGTCCGGCCGGCGAGTAGGGCGAAGGCCGTTACGCCGAGCGAGTAGATGTCGGCCGCCGGCCCCGCAGCGATACCCTGCAACTGTTCCGGTGCCATGTACGCGGGCGTGCCTACCGCCATGTTCGTCGCGGTGAGCTGCGGCTCGTCGGCAGCATCCATGCCGCGGGCGAGGCCGAAGTCGGCGATCTTCACCAGCGGCATCCCCGCGGGCAGCGGAAATCCCGCGGGCGCCTCGACGAGCAGCAGGTTCGCGGGCTTGATGTCCCGGTGCACCAGCCCCTGGTCGGCCGCATGGGCGAGTCCGGCCGCCGCCTGACGGACGATGCCCCACGTGGTCCGCTCGTCGAACGTGCCGCGCTCCTGGAGCCGTCGCTGGGCATCGGTTCCCTCCACGAGTTCCATCGCGAACCAGACGCGCCCCGCGGATCGACCGCAGTCGTAGGCCGCGACGATATGCGGGTGTGAGAGCCTGGCCACGGCGCGAGCCTCGCGCTCGAAACGCTGAATCGCCGTCTCGTTGCCCAGGTGCACGAGCAGGATCGTCTTCAGCGCGACGATGCGGTCGAGGGCGACCTGCCTGGCGCGATAGACGACCCCCATGCCGCCGCGGCCGAGCAGGTCGAGAATCTCGTAGCCGGGCACCGTGTCGTGCGGACGGAGCAGCGTCTCGACGACGTCGGCCTGCCCCGCATCGATCATGCCGCGTCGCAGTGCCTCCTGGGTGGGCGAGGCTCCCGTCACCGACACGGCGGCGGTGATCTCGCCGGCGGCATCCGCCGTGAGCATCTGGAGCCGCAGCACGGTGGTCGTGAAGTCGGTGGCGACAGGCGGATCGGCAGGGGACGGCATGACGGGCGTGTCCGCACGCGATCAGGGAGGGGCATCCGCAAGGGCGGACAACTGACCGACGATGGCCTTCACGCTCGGCCGGTCGGCTGGCGATTGTCCGACGTAGGCGAAGCGCACGCGGCCCTCCTTGTCGAGCACGTAGGTCGCCGGCTTGGCGAGGTCCGCCCGAAGGCCGAGCCGCTCGATCGCGCCGAGTCCGACATCGAGCACCACTGGAAACGGCGGCGTCGCGCCGCCGACTCCGTCGTGCCGCCGCGCGTCCCGGTCCACGGCTGCCGTGAATCTCGCCACCTCCGTGCGGTCCGCCGCGGAGACGACAGGAAAGACGACGACCACCTCGGCGTCATGGGCCTTGATCGCGTCGTGGTTGGCCACGAGGCGGGCCGTCTGCGACGCGCAGTACAGGCAGATGCGGCCGCGGTGCATCTCCGCCGGCTGGCCGCTCGTCCGGCCTCGGGTGATCACGAGGACGACGTTTTTGGTGCCGCGGTACCGGGCGAGATCCCAGGGCTCGCCCTTCGTGTCCTGGAATTGCAGTGCCTCGAGACTGGTTGCATCGGGCGTCGCGTTCGATGCCACATCGTCGAGGAACGGATAGGGTTTGGATTCGTCGAATCGATAGCTCGTCGCCTGGGGGGCTTCCAGCTGCGACCACACGTTCCAGCCGGCGATGGCGATGACGACCAGCGCGAGGACCGCCATGAGGGCCTGCCGCACGAGCGACGGACGCGGGACGGCCGATGGCCCGCCACCGTTCGCCGCCGCTGTGGGCCCTCGGGGTGAATCGGCATCATCGTGCGACATCGAATCGTGCTCGTATCGGTGCGCTGGCCCCGGACACCCCACCCATGGTGGCATCAGGAGATCGCCTGAACAACCCGGTCACCACGCTCCGGCCTCGGAGGCGGGCTGTGGGGAAATCGCGGATCGCTTATCTTGGGTGGCGGTCGGTTGGCGACGGCGTGAAGCGGCGCCCCGTGGCTGCCCGATGCCGGTTGTGGTGACGACCGGATCGGGGTGGCGTGGGGTGCTGCGGGCGCAGCGAACCTTTGCGTCGCCGTTCGACCGACGTGGAGCCGGCAGGTCCGGAGGGGTATTGATGGACGAGACCGTCGCGATTTCGGGCGACGGGGCGCCGGATCCTGACGAGCGCATCGGGCAGGTGTTGTCCGATCGCTATCGCATCGTCGCGCGGATCGGATCCGGCGGCATGGGAGTGGTGTACCGCGCGTGGGACGAGAAGACCGACGGCTACGTGGTCGTCAAGTCTCCGAAGAGCCTGCTCGGCAGCGACCCGCAGATTCTCGGCCGGTTTCGCCTGGAACTGTCGGCCCTCCGCACGCTTTCCCATCCGGGTATCGTCCCGATCATCGACATCGGCAGTGCCGGTGTGCTCCCCTTCGCGGTCATGCCCTATCTGGCCGGTGGCAGCCTCAAGCAACGACGGAAGTTTCGCGACGAGAAGCCGTTGCCGATGCCACCGGAGGAGATGTGGCGTTGGCTGCCGGCAATCGCCCGGGCCCTCGATTTCGTGCACGCCAGCGGCTACGTGCACCGGGACGTGAAGCCTGACAACATCCTCTTCAACGGCCGGGGCACGCCGCTGCTGAGCGACTTCGGTCTGGCCAAGATCGTGCTCGACGACGATGAGCGGTCCGGGGCCCAGGAGATCACGAAGACCGGCCTCGCCGTCGGTACGCCACACTACATGGCGCCGGAGGTGATCCTCCACTCGTCGATTTCGTCGCAGGCCGACCAGTTCGCCCTCGCGGTCATGCTCTATGAATTGCTCGCGGCGCGGAAGCCTTTCGACGGGCTCAGGCCGTCGGCGGTCCTCGTCGCCAACGCGTCGACCGATCCCCCGTCGCTCCGCGAGTACGCGCCGCAGCTCGACGACCGCACGATCGACGGCATCACGCGGGCGATGTCGAAGGATCCGGCGGCCCGCTTTCCCAGCTGCGAGGCGTTCGTCGACTCGGTGCTCGCAGCGGTGCCCAAGCCCAAGCCGCTGGCACGCTTCCGTCTAATGTGTCCGGCCTGCAGCAAGCTGCTCACGGTCTACAGCCAGCTCGCCGGTCGCCCCGGCGCATGCCCCAAATGCGGGGTCAACCTGACGATCGGCCTCGATCTCCAGTCGCTGTGGCTCCGCGAGGACCGCGACGGAGCCGGAGGCGCCGCGGGCGAGCCGACGACGCTCATGATGGCCGACGAGGCCGAGGCGAGGGAAGGGTCGATCCGCTGGGGCGACAGCGACTCGTCGTCGGGGAGTTCGTCGACACTGCACGACATCTTCCAGGTGTTTCGCGAGCTCGGGGAGGTCGTGGTCGAATCCACCTTCGTCAAGATCGCGATCCTCGCGGCCGTCGCGCTCGTTGTCGCCCTCGTGCTGACCCTCGGGCCGCGGCGCGACGCTCAGCCGGGATCGGCAGGCGACCAGCCGCCGCCTGCGCCCGCCGTGGCACCCTGATTCCCGCCTGCCCGGTCGCGGTGCACCGGCACACCTGGCCCGGGCCGTCGCGTGACGGATGCTCCACTGCGCCCCGTGGCACGGAATGTGCTCCTCCGGAGCGTGGTCACGGACCGGTCGTCGGGGCCGTGATGACGGGGAACACGCGGATCATCCGCATTTCAGGAGTCATTCTCATGGTGCGACATCAAGAAGGTCATGGAGAGAATCGACGGACCGCTGACGCACATGGCGGCGCGCGCCGCAGGAATCGCAGGGAGCGTCTCGGAATGCGACGCGGCAGTGGGCGGCCTGGCGTGGAGCGGCTGGAGCCTCGGACCCTCCTTTCCGCGACACCGAACGACCCAGGCCCCTTCGGTCTGCCGGTCCAGTCGCTGGATGGAACCGGCAACAACGTAGCCGACGTGTCGCTCGGCAGCGCGGGGCAGGCCTTTCTGAGGGTGTCCGCTGCGGCGTATGCGGATGGCCTTTCGAGTCCATCGGGTGCGGATCGACCGAATCCTCGCGCCGTCAGCAACGCCCTGTTCGCCGATCCGGAGGGGGGCAGGCTCAACGACCGCGCCATGAGCGCGTTCATGTACGCGTGGGGCCAGTTCCTCGATCACGACCTGACGCTGACCGACTCGGCAGCACCCGCCGAGGCGATGACGATCGGCATCCCGACCGGGGATCCGTGGTTCGATCCGGCGGGAACCGGCACGGCCACGATGCCATCCCTGCGATCTGCCTACGACCCGTCGTCCGGGATCGACGGCGCGCGGCAGCAGGTGAACTCCCTTTCGGCATTCCTCGATGGATCGCAGATCTACGGGGTCGATGCCGACCGCGCCGCCGCCCTGCGCACGTTCTCGGGCGGGCGTCTTGCGACGGGTGACGGTGGTTCATTACCGCGCAACTCGGGCGGGCTGCCGAATGCGTCGTTGGGGCAGGCGGCCGACACGCTGTATCTCGCGGGGGACATCAGGGCCAACGAGAATCCGGAGCTGCTGGCGCTGCATACGCTCTTCGTTCGTGAGCACAACCGACTCGCCGACGAGGCGGCGACGCGGAATCCGTCGTGGTCGGACGAGCAGATCTTCCAGTACGCCCGCAGGCTCGTGATCGCCGAGCTCCAGGACATCACCTATCACGAGTTCCTGCCGGCGCTGCTCGGGGTCAACTCACCGGCCTCGGTCGCGCTCCGTTCGGCCGGCCGCTACGGGGCCGACATCGATCCCGGCATCTCGACCGAGTTCGCGACGGCCGCGTACCGGCTCGGCCACAGCATGCTCGGGGGCGACATCGGGTTCCTCGCCGCGGACGGCACGCCCGTGCGTGAGGAGCTGGCGCTGCGGGATGCGTTTTTCAATGTCAACGCATTTACGGACGCGGGCCTGGAGCCGATCCTGAAGTATCTGGCGAGCGATCGCTCCCAGGAGATCGACGCGACGGTGGTGGACGACGTGCGCAACTTTCTCTTCGGCCCCCCGGGATCCGGCGGCTTCGACCTCGCGGCGCTCAACATTCAGCGGGGACGGGACCATGGCATCGCCGACTACAACACGGTCCGCGAGGCGTACGGGCTGCCGAGGGTGGCGAGCTTCGCGGAGATCACGTCGGACGTGCAGGTGCAGCGCGCCCTCGAGGAGACGTACGGATCGGTCGATCGTCTCGATCTCTGGGTCGCGGGGCTCGCGGAGCGGCATCTGCCCGGATCGAGCCTCGGCCAGACCTTCACGCGGATCATCGTCGAGCAGTTCACGCGGCTCCGGGACGGCGCCCGTTACTGGTACCCGCGCACGCTCCCGCAGTCGCTCGTGCGGAACGTCGAGCGCACCTCGCTGGCCGACATCATCCGCCGCAACACGGGGCTCTCGAACCTGCAGGGCGACGTGTTCTTCTTCCGCACGTCCCTTTCGGGTGCCGCGTTCGCGGACCGCAACGGCGACGGCATCCGGCAGCGGCAGGAGTCCCCTGTGGTCCGCGCGGCCGTCAGCCTGCTGGCCGGGGACGGCAGCACGGTGGCGACGACGCAGACCGATGAACAGGGCAGATATCGGTTCGAGGGATTCGATCTGGGCCGGTATCGCGTGCGGGTCGTGGCGGGCATCGCTTCGGCCACGAGTGGCACGATCGGCGCGACCCGCGGTGGCGACATCGATCGGATCGACGTGGCGGTCAACGCGGCGCAGCTGGACGACCGAGGGCCCGGACGGCGGATGCCGGGCCGACCGTCGCCTCGGACCGCCGCGTTCGCAGCGCTGGCTGCGGACACCGCCGCGACCGCGGAGTCGACCGGGGGCGGACCGCGGCTCGGCGGTGCGACGCGGGCGGGACGGGGCGGCGGCCGCTGAACGTCGCGGGAAGGTGGACGCCCGTCGGTTCGCCACGTGCGGAGCGGCGGGCGTCCGCCCCCAGCGAGCCCGTGCGCGGTACAACGTGGCTGAGGAGCGGTGCGACATGACGGGCCTCGCCGCAGCGTCGGCCGCACACGTACGGGCGCTCGTCGACGGCTGAGGGCGGCGGCCATGCGAGCGGCGCGCGTTCGCGGACACCCCTCGCTCATCTCCGCCGCGTGGCGCGTCAACGCTCCAGCATCCGCCAAGTCACGCTAGCGTGTCTCGCGGGCGAGCCGCACGAGCTTCATGATGCGGCCGGCCATGTTCCAGTCCTGGACGTAGAGATTGCCCTCCGCGTCCCAGGCCGATCCGTGCGTCCCGCTGAAGACGCCCTCGATCCATTGCTCCTGCGGGATCTTGTAGTTCTGCCCCTGCGCGCGGTCGGGATTGTGGCCGAGCACCGCCATGATCGTGTTGCTCTTGTCGAGGATCACGAGGCGTCCGTGGAGGTCCGGCACCGACACGTAATCGCCCTGCACGGACGCCGAGGTCGGCATCCCGAGGCCGGTCACCACCTCCTCGAGAAAATTTCCCTCGAGATCGTAGTGCAGGAGGCGACCCTTCGGCGTGTGGTTCCGGTCACAGATGAGGAGGCGCGGGGGATCGTACCGCGTGTCGAGCGTCATGCCATGGGCCGTGTTGAACTGCTTGAGCTCATTGCCCTTCGTGCCGAAGTGCTTGAGATACTTCCCCGTCCTGTCGAACTTGAAGATGTGATTGGAGGCGTACCCGTCCGACAGAAAGATGTCACCGTTCGGAGCCACGGTGATTGCCGTGGGGGAGAACTTCGTGAGCGCGAGCCCCGACTCCTGGGGAAACGGCAGCCGCAGCACGACGGCGCCGCTTTCCGTGTCGATCTTGATCCCCTCCGCGTTGGCATTGCGGGCGCCGTAGAGGTATTCGCCGTCCGCCTCCTTGCGAATCTCGATGTCGTGGAGCCTCGTGTAGTCACCGTCGAGGAAGCGCCGGACCACGGTTCCGTCGGGAGCGAACACGAAGAGTCCCGCATCGGCACTCGTGTAGATCTGGCCGCGACTGTCGACGGCGACCCCTCCGTGCGTCGGGCCGATCTGCGACCGCGCCTGGGCGTCGAGCCCCCAGCCCGGCACGGTGTCGAACGTCATCATCCCGCAGCCCATGCGCACGGGCGCCGGCCGTGCGACGGCAGCCGACGCCGAGGCGGGTGCGGGCTGGGCGACGGCCTCGGGCAGCACGGCCAGCGAGGCAAGGATGGGCAGGGCGATGGACAGCGTGTGCGAGCCGATGGATCTCATGTCTCGTCCCCCTCTGGTGAAGCCACCACTGTAGCCGCTCGGAACCGCTCGCTGCACGGGGCAACGGCCGTCACGGGGCGAAGTTGGGGTGCCGGGAATCACCGAGCGACTCGAGGTAGGCGAGCAGGTCGAGGATTTCGTCCGGGGAGAACGTGTTCAGGAGGCCTGCCGGCATGGGGGAGGTGGGCGAGAGTGCCCTCGATTCGATGTCGGATGTCCGCACCGTGACGGTCTCCGGAGCGAGGGGGTTCGGCCGGACCACCACCATGTCTTCTGTCTCTTCCACGATTCTGCCGATCACCACCCGGCCCGTCCTCGTTTCGAGGATGGTGTTGCGGTACTGCTCCGAGAGCACCTTCGACGGTTCGGTCGATGACTCCAGCAGGTCCTGTCGCTTGAACCGGGTGGCCACCGCGGTCAGGTCGGGCCCGACCGCTCCACCGCGGTCACCATACCGATGGCACGCACTGCACTGCGCCTGATGGAACACGTCGCGGCCGCGTTGAAAGCTGCGGCCCCGGCCGACCTGATCGAGCAACGGCAGCAGGTCGGCGGTGGTCCATTCCTGCACGAGCTTTCGCGTGGAGAGCGGCGGCGCCGGTTCCTGCACCTGTCGGGAACCGTACTCGGTGAGCACGTCACTCAGGGCGACGATCTCATCGGCCGAGAGGGTGAACTTGGCCGCCTCGTGGGCATGGGCCAGAAAATTGGCGTAGCTCGCACCGTTGCTGAAAGGAATGCCGGCGTCACGAAACCACTGCAGGGTGTCGCCGACATGCTCGGTCGCCGCGCGGCCGTTCCACCACTCCAGGAACGTGCGACGCCGTTCCGGCGTCCAGCCGCTCCGCTGGTTCCGCAGCGCGACCACGTAGGCGACCTGCTCCTCCTGGGTCTGCGCGGTCTCGAGGAGCGCGATGGCCCGGTCCACCACGCGTGGCGCATTCAAGGCGACGAGGATCTGCGTCAATTCACGATTCAGTGCTGCACTCGTCGCCGGGTACAGGCCGTCGATGTCGGCGAGCACGGTGTCGGCCACGTCACCGGTCGGCGCGCCGTGTCTCGCGATCGACACCTGGATCACGCGAAGCTTCTCCAGCAGGAGGTCCTCCGGCAGATCCCTCGAGGGAATGGCGGCCGTCGCGCGCAGAACCTCGGGCTGGATGCCGCGGTCGCCGAGCCGGGCGAGGGCGAGAAGCGGGCTCCAGGCGCTGGCCGGGGATCGTTCGGCGAGCGCCCGCGCCTGCCATTCACTCACGGGGTTTCGCTCGATGGCCATCCGCGCCGCATAGCGAAGCAGGCGGTCCGGGCTGCCAAGATGCGGCCAGGCGAACGCCACGGCGGCCGGATCCGGACGCACGTTGAACGCCTCGAGACGGTGCCGCAGCGCGCGGGCCTCGTGGGCCGTCCGGTCGGCGAGTTCTGCGGGCGGGAGCGGCCGAGCGGGCGCATCGCCCCGCCAGGCGACGCGGAAGAGGCTCGATTGGGTATTCCTGCCACCGATCGTGAAGTACATCGCTCCGTCGTCGCCTATGACGGCATCGGTGAGATTGAGCGGCACGCGGGGGCCCTCGCCGCGGAGCGATTTCGGGGCGACGAAGTTCTCGAAGCTGCCGCTGTAGCCGGCGCCATCGGGACACAGGTGCACGGCCAGCAGTCGGCCGAAGGTCCAGTCGCAGATGTAGAACGCCTTTTGGTACTTCGCCGGGAAGCTCGCTCCGGTGCCGAACGTGACTCCCGTCGGGCAGCCGATCCCGATGGTGACCGTCCGCGGCAGGCTGTCCGGATAATGCTGGGGCCACTTGGCACTGCCTTCACGGAAGCCGTTGTCGCCGCCACGGACGGAGTGAAACACGTGCACGGGGCGGTACCACGGAGTTCCCCAGTCCCACTCCATGTCACTGTCCCAGCCGAAGAGCTCGCCGTCGGCATTGAAGGCGATGTCGTAGGTGTTGCGCTGGCCCGCCGAAAAAAGCTCGATGTTGTTGCCGTCGAGGTCCATGCGGGCGATGTACCCGCCGGGAGGCTTGGCTCCGGCGCCGAACCCGTTGCCGTCCTCCATGCGCGGGAGCGCCAGGTCGTCGCCGTAGTTGCGATGCGGTGAGCTGTCGGCGAGATCGTGGGGCAGCCCCGTGAAGTTTCCGCAGACGGCGTAGAGCATGCCGTCAGGGCCGAGCGCCAGCCCGTGCGAGCCGTGCTCCCCGCTGCCACCGCGCCACTCGCGCAGGAACTCGACGTCGTCGTAGCTGTCGTCGCCCTTGGTGTCCCGGCAACGGTAGAGCGCGAAGCCGCGGCTGCCGCTGCCGCTGATGTAGAGCGTGTCGTTCACGAAGAGCATCCCCATCGTTTCACTCACCGGGATGCGGAGGATTTCCTCCTTCACGACCCTGCCATCCTGCAGGGTGACGCGCGTGATCGGCTGGCCCTTCTGGCCACCCAGCAAGAGCCGCCCCCGCGGGTCCTTCGCCATGCAGATCCATGACCGTGGGGTGGGGGAGTCGGCCTGCAGGACGTGCTCGATGGCAAACCCGGGCAGCGTGTCGAGGCATTCGGCGGGCCGGGTGACGTCCACAGGCTTCGAACCGTCGGCGGCGCCGTACCGGGCCTCGAGGATCACGAGCTCCTTGCCGGCGGGGGCGCGGAGATCCAGCATGCCCCCCTCCCTGACCTCCGCCACCTGCTTCGTGTCACCGACTCGGTATTCAACCCGCAACTTTTTCGGAATGCCGGGGAGTGTGTCGCCAAACGTCGCGTTGGTGGCACGGATGGCCAGGGCGTTGTCCCGGACGGCCGCTGCGACCGTCGCCGTCACGTCCGTCCTGTCAGCGGCGCGGACCGCGGGCGAGCCGATCGCCAGCGCGACGAGGAACAGGAGTCCCGGAAGGCAGGCCGTGGGGGTGGGGCGCTTCATGGAACGAGACCTCGAACTGTGGGGGGAGGGGCGGCCGACCGCAGCGTTGCCGAGGATAGCCGACAGCGGTTCGGCATGCGACGCGACCGAGCACGCGTGTCACGTCGTCGTCGGCACGCCCCGCGCGATCGCCCGTGTCGCCTGGGGCTGATCCTGTGCCAGGAGGTCGAGGGGAATCCGGACGACCGCGCGGGGACCGATCCGCAGCCGCTGCATCGTGCCCGCCTTCATCTCCAGCACGTACTGCGCCTTTCCCGCACTGGACAGGATGGCGCGATCCAGTGGTTGGCCGCGTGCCGTGTTGAGCACACGGCCGCTGGCGGAGATGGACGTGATGTCCAGCGGGATGAAGGTGTCCTTCATCCAAAATCTCTGGACCCGTGGTTCCTCGAACACGAACAGCATCCCCTCGTTCGCCCGCATGTCCTCGGCGCGCAGGAACATCATGCCCTCCCGCCGCTTGCTCTCGGTGTCCATCACCCACACCCGGAAGAGGTGCCGGCCGACCCTGATCGTCGTCCGCTGGAGCGTCTCCAGGGGATGGCTCCGCAGCGACGGATCGGCCGCGGGCACGCTGGCGAAGACGGTGGTATGGGCACCGAGCATCGACCCGGCGAATCGCTTGCCGTTGACGACGATGGGAGGCGTTGCGTGAAGGTGGGTGGTGGGCCGCGCGAGGAATGTGCCGTGGACCGAGGGCTGGCTCTGCATCACGAAGGGGGGCGTCTGGATCTCGTGGGCTGCGATGGCCGTGAAGCGGGGTTCCGTGCTGGCCGTCGGGGCGCTCGCCATGTGCGTCGCGGGGGCCGCGAGGCACCGTCTGGGTTCGAGCGCGTCGATCGTCAGCACGGTCGCTGCACCGACGCGCCTGCGACGCCGGGTTGTTCGGTTCCCACTGGACATCATGAACCGTCAAGGCTTGGACGAGAAAGGCGTTGAAGACCCGGAGTGCGAGCCACGATTCCTGAGTCGGCGTGGCGGGCCGGATCCGGGATCGAAGGGACACCCCTGCGGGCGTCCACGCGGCGCTGCGACCCAGCAAGGAGATCCCCGCCGGCGCAGTCTACCGATTGTGCCGTAACCC
>JBJTBO010000193.1:0-2393 GCA_046091445.1 Planctomycetaceae bacterium
CCCTCGAGATCGACGGCGACGTGGTCGTGGGGACCCATGGAGCGCGTGATGATGTTGCGGGGCGCGGCGGGAATGTCCGGGTCACCCGAGATGCCCCGCTGCTCCTCGAACTCCCACGCGAGGGAATGATCGCGAGACAATTGCTCGATGCGGCCGTCGCGCACGCGGTAGGCACGGCTGTCACCGACGTGGCCGACGAGGGCGCCGCGCGGCAGGAGCGCCAGCGCCGTGCAGGTCGTGCCCATTCCCTTGAGATCGACGGCGCTCTCGCCGCGCGCATGGATCTCCGCGTTGGCCTGCTCGATGCTCCGGCGCAGCGCGAGGGGAGGCGAACGGGGCGCGAGCTTCTCGTAGGCGAGGGCGACCTGCTCCACGGCGATGGCGCTGGCCATCTCGCCGGCCGCGTGCGCGCCCATGCCGTCGGCCACGATGAACAGCCAGCCCCGGCGCCGGTACTGCTCGCGACTCCAGGGCTCGAGCACGGCCTTCGAGTCCTGATTGTTGGACCGTCGGCGCCCGATGTCGGAACGGTCGCAGTACTCGAGGCTGAGGCCTGATCCCACGCGTATCTCCGCCACCGAGCCGGGTCGTCGCCTACGATCGGAAAGACAGGAAGTTTAGCCCACCTGCGCTGGGCGGGCGATACGGGATCGTCGCCGACGGCCGGACCGGCCCGCCGTCCGCTCTGGCTCGCGGCGAGGCGGATCGGTACCGTCCGGACCATGGCATCGACGACACCCCCATGGCCGCAGCGGCTCGGCAGGCATGTCCTCGCGCTGCCGCGCGCCGCCGGAGGCGTGCGCGCCGCGGTGCTGGCGCTGGCGGTCGTGCCGCTTCTCGGTGCCGCCACGGGGTGCGTGCAGCGACGCATGACGATCCGCAGCAACCCGCCGGGCGCGCTCGTCTACGTGGACGACTACCAGGTCGGGACGACGCCGGTGTCGCACGACTTCGTCTATTACGGCACCCGCAAGATTCGTCTCGTGAAGGATGGCTACGAGACGCTGACGGTCCGGCAGCCGTTTCCGCTGCCGTGGTACCAGGTCTTTCCGCTCGACTTCGTCACGGAGAATCTCTGGCCGTGGGAGATCCGTGACGAGCGAGTCGTCGATCTGGCGATGCAGCCGGCCGGCGCGGTGGCGCCCGAGTCGGTCGTCACGCGTGCCGAGCAGGTGCGCCGCGCGGCGGGCAGCCTTCCGCCGCTCGCACAGCCCGTCTCCGTCGAGCCGCAGCCCGTGGCACCGGCGCCGCGGCCGGGTCCGGCCCCGCCCCCGGCGCTGCCTCCGCTGCAGCAGTTCGGTCCGGCACCCCGGCCGCTGCCTCCTCCGTCCCCATTGCCCGTGCCGCCTCCGCTGCCGAACGCACCGCGTCAGGGCGTGCCGAGTCTCGGAGCGCCGCCCGTGCCATACTCACGGGAATGGAGCTGCCGACGACCGTTCCCCGACCGCGCTCGCGCGCCGACCTCGACGCGCGAAAGCTCGCGCGGCTGCGTCGCGTCCTGCGGGTGATCCTCCCGACGAACCGCTTCTATGCGGCGAAGCTCGGGCGTGGCGTCGCCGTCGAGCGGCTCGGGTCGCTCGCCGACATCGCGTCATGGCCCTGCACCACGAAGGAGGAGCTGGTCGCCGCCGCCGTCGATGGACGCCCCGGCAATCTCACGTGGAGCGACGATCGCTACGTGCGGTTTCACCAGACGAGCGGGACGCACGGCAGGCCGCTGCCTGCATGGGACACGGCGGCCGACTGGCGGTGGTGGATGGAGTGCTGGAAGTGCGTGCTCGGCCGCGGGCACGTCGGCCGCGGCGATCGCGTGCTCGTCGCCTCGTCCTTCGGCCCCTACGTCGGCTTCTGGAGCGCCTTCGACGCGGCCGTGTCCCGCGGCGCGCTCGCGATCCCGGCCGGGGGGCTCTCCAGCCTCGCCCGGCTCGAACTGCTCAGGCGGGTCGGGGCGACGGTGCTCGTGGCGACCCCGAGCTACGCGCTCCATCTCGCGGAGGTCGCGGTCGAGGCGGCCGTGGACACCGCGGCGCTGCCGATTCGGCTCGTGATCGTCGCCGGCGAGCCGGGTGGCTCGGTGCCCGCCGTGCGGCGCAGGCTCGCCGAGGCATGGGGCGCGGCCGTGCTCGACCATGCCGGTGCCACGGAGGTGGGACCGTGGGGTGTCGGCGAGACCGACCGCTCCGACACCCGCCCCCACCCTTCGGCCGACATCGGGGGCACGCCACGGCCGGCCCTGCACGTCATCGAGGACCAGTTCCATCCCGAGTTTTTCGCGCTCGGCACCGGGGGTCCGGCCGCTCCGGGGGAGGCCGCGGAGCTCGTGCTCACCACGCTCGGCCGCACCGGCGCGCCGGTGATCCGCTACCGCACCGGCGACGTCGTGCGGCCGGTGT
>JBJTBO010000194.1:0-3020 GCA_046091445.1 Planctomycetaceae bacterium
TGCTCCTGCGGATGGAGTTCACGACGTTCCGTCGGGCCTTCATGGCCATCCCAACGCAGATCGTGAAGGCTGGGAGACGGATCGTCTTCCGGCTCTTGGCCTGGAACCGTTGGCTGCCCGCGTTCTTCCGCCTGCTCGATCAGTTCCAGGTGCCGATTCGATGCTGACGTAATCCACTGAAGCCGGAGTCCGGATGCTCCGGTACCCATTCACCCCTGGCCGCACGACGTGCAGACGAGACCGACATGAAGCCCCCGACAACCAGACGCAGAAAACCGCACCGCGGCGGCCTGGCGGTCATGGTGCGCACGGACCGCGCGGCTCGGCTTCGGCCCTTCAAGCGGTTCGACCTTCGCTTGTTTAAGGGCTAGCGCGGCGCCCCGGCGGTGGCCATCACGTAGGCGTGCCGCACGGGCACGTCGACGCTCGTACCCGACTCGGCGACGAGACGCACACCCTGGTCGCGGAACTCGATCCTCGCGACACGGTCGAACGTGGCGGGCACGGGTACAGCACCCTGGATCGTGCGAAACTCCTTCGGCTTCGTGGCGTCGAAGTCATGCACCGTGCGGACGCCGCGATCCGCGAGGGCGTTCGCCCTGGTGGACGGGGCGAGTCCGTCCGCGAAGGCACCGCAGATGTCTTCCAGGCCCAGGCAGTGGTTGCGACCGTTCCAGGGCACCCCGTGCCGGCCGCCGTCCTCGATCCAGAAGAGCGTCGTGGGCAGTACGGCCGGATCGCGCCGCGAAAACCAGCCCCAGTGCTCCTCGGTGTTGACCGCCGCCGTCCACGCGGGATGCCCGCCGAGCGCCGCCGGGTCGGCCACGACCGCGAGCAGGTCGGCGTAGCCGGGGCGCGATGGAAAGTGCGCGTAGTCGGCGTCGGCCGGTTCCTTGAAGAGGCTCGGCACCCGGGTGAGGTCGGTGAACGCGGCGTCGATCGCGAGCGACTGGTACTCGCCCGCGGTCGGATCACTGAAGCGTGAAGGATTCGTCATGCCGAGCCGAAACGGGCTCACGGAGACGGCCAGCGCCCGCGGCGTCTTCGGCAGTGCGAGCGTGGCGTGGTGGCCGACGGTGGACGGACCTGCGAAGCCGTGCACCACGTGCCGCGTGTACACGACCGGTTCGCCAGGCCGGACGACCAGCTCCTTCGTCACACGGCCCGGTCGCACCCTCGTCTCGAGCGACAACGTGAGCGTCTCCGCGCCGTCCGCGGCCCGGTCGCGGCTCGTGAACGTCCAGGCCTCCGTCGCCGTCTCGCCGTGCGGTGGATGCTGCTCCCCGCGAAACACCTCGCCGTTCCCACCGAAGGGCAGGCAGAAGAAGTCGCCTCGCAGGGGCACGAGCACCGCGGCGGGCAGGTCGGCGAGGCCTTCCTCCTGCCAGGGGCTGATGTGGTAGGGACGGATCGGTCGCGTGGCGCCGCGGGCGAACGTCACCGGCGCCATGTGCCCGCCGAGCCGTGTGACGGCCACCTCGACGTCGTCGTTGGCGAGCACCCACGAGGGCTGGCCGTGAATGTCACGCAGGGCGTCCTTGTCGTCCGCGGACGCACCAGCCGAGCCGAGCATCGCTGCCATCGTCGCCACCCCCATGGTCGTCAGGATCGTGTGTCGTCTCGCCGCATCGAGCATGCGATTCTCTCCTCGCGTGCCGCGCGTTGGCCGGGTCGCCGGTCGTTCGGCCTGCATCGGCAGAACGACCGGGAAGCCGTGTCCGGCCCGAGCGCGGGAAGACGGCAGAATGCCCGATCGAGAGGCGGCTGTCGAGCGCCGGCCGGGCAGGGGATGCCGCGGGCCCGCGGAGGCACGGGCGGGAACCAGACCGCGAGCGTCGAGGCATCAGCGGTCGTCGTACACCCGCGTCGTCTCTTCCTTCGTGATCGGCGCGGGCTGGTCCTCGCTCGTGAGCTGCACCTGCACGCGCTGATTGCCCGCGGCGCGGCCGCGGACCCGCACGCGATAGACGGCGTCCTCCGAGGGCGCGAGCTTCGCGAGCGGCTCGAAAAACACGACGAGGTTCTCGACGCGGTGGCCGGCGGGACCCTTCGCATCGACCAGTTCCAGATCGCCGAGCAGCGTCGCGGCGAGCTGGACGCCGGTCGCGGCCTTCGTGCCCTGGTTGCCCACGCGCACGACATACTCGGTGATCCCGGCGATCTCGATCGGATCCTCGCTGTCGGTGACCTCGAAGGCGAGCGCCGCCACGCCCTCCACCTCGCAGACATGCGTCACCTGCGCGGAGGGGCCGTCGGCGCTGCGTGCCGCGGCGAGGAGCTTCTGCGGACCGAGTTCGACCGGCATCACGACCACCTCGACCACGCCCGTCTCGCCGGGCGGCAGTTCCTCGAGGTTCCACAGCACGCGGTTCGTGCGGCTGTCGTGCCAGCCGGCGTTGTTGGCCCGCACGAACTTCATCCCCGGCGGCAGCTGGGCGGCGAGTTCCACCGCCCGGGCCGTCGCGGTCCCCGCGTTCACCATCGAGATCGCACAGGTCGCCGGGCGCTGGAGGAACCGTCGCGTCGGCATGGCGATCGCGATCTCGAGCGTGGGGGCCGTCACCTCGAGCTTCACGACCCGCTCCGTCTCGATGCCGCCGTCCGCTCGCGCGATGAAGCGGGCGGGGTGGACTCCCGGACCGGTGGTGCCGATGACGAGATCGATCGACCGGGACTCGCCGGGACGCAACTGGCCGACATCGAACTCGAGATCGCGTCCGGAGCGATGGGAGACGTTCTCGGGCAGCGTCCCCTCGAGGACCACCCCGGTCGCGATGCCGCTCCCCGGGTTCGTGACGGTGAGGGCGAGGCTGGCGTCGCGTCCGATGCGCACGGCCTCCGGCTCGCGGCATTCCAGCAGCAGCGCCGGCTTCGTCGCCCGCGAGCGCACCGACGCATCGGCCCGGAAGGTGACGCTGGCGACGCTGCCGATCTCCCCCTCGGTCTGCGGCATGAGTTCGACGACGACGCGGGCCTGGCCGCCGGGAGGCAGCTCGCCGAGCCGCCACAGGAGCGCGTCG
>JBJTBO010000195.1:0-10263 GCA_046091445.1 Planctomycetaceae bacterium
AACCGACGGCGCGCGGCTGCCCCATCCAAACCAGAGGACAATGTTGCCCGCGACGCCAAGGCAGCCGAGCGCCCCCGTGGACCAGAGCAGGCTGCGCCATCGACGAACGAGCAGCGGCCTACGGAGTTGGTCAGGATCGAAATGCATGCGGCGAAGTGGAAGTCAGAAGATCAGTTCGTGCTTCGCGCCACACCTTCCTGCATGAGGAGTGACAGGGGAAACGGGGGTCGCACCTTGCGACAGGTCGGGACCGAACCAGCGGTGTCGCTTCCATCACCGCTTGTCGACCTCTTCCCACTGCGGCGGAGCCGTCGGCTCCGTGGGCTTCGTGATCGCCGCGAAGACGCTCTTCTTGGTGAAGACGCGGGACTGGAGCAGGATGTCCACCTTCATCCACTCCCTATCGGGCCGCACCGGCACGATCGCGTTCTGCCGAACCCACTCGCGAAGATCGTTCTCCGATCCGACGAACCAGACCAGCGGCTCCAGCACGCTCGCTGAACGGCCCTGCGCCCCGACAGTGCGAAATGAGAACGGCTCCTCGTAGCCGATCTCCCACACCCGCACCATGGCCGACTGCTCCGCCGTCTCGGGCCTTGAGATGACGCAAGCGCCGACGAAATCCAAGTGGCTGAGCGGCGCGCCGCCGACCACCAGCCTGCGCTCCGGGACAAACTGGAAGCCTGCGACGCCGCCGATCGAGGAAGGGGGAGCCACGACGCCATGCTCGTTGGCGGCCGCGACGGCGCGTCGCTGATGGCCGGGCTGCACCGACATCGGCGGCATCCAGCCGCTCGAGCGAGATACATCCACATCCACAGGCCACTCGACGACCATGCCGCGGAAGCCATCGGGCAGCGTGATGCGCAGATGCATGGACGGCCACGATGGCGCGATGTACCGCACTGCGCCGCTGCGTTCGGTGATGCGCTTGAACTCCTGGGGAATCTGTGAATACCCCGCGCCCTCGTAGGTTGGTCCCGCCGCATTCACTGACCAATACGAGGGAGCCGGACCGCCGAAGGTGTTGATGGTCGCCATGCCTTCGCCGGACGTGGACGCTTCGGCGTGCAGACTCCTCCCGAACTTGCCCGTCTGCATGCTCTGGTCGACGCTCGCACCCGCCACGGTGCGCCCCGTGAGTCCATCGATCACCTCGACGGCCACGGGATTCCGGGTGTGGAACGGGGTGCAGCCCGGGAGCGCGAGTCCTGCAGCCACCGCGAGCACTGCCGTGACGGCGAGGATCGACACTGGGCATCGCGGCATGGACGGGATCCTCATGCAGGTTGGGGACGATGGTGCAGGCGTTCAGTTCGTGCACGGGACCCAGGAGGACAAGAGCATCCCGAGGTCGGCGCCATTGACCTGCCCGTCCACGAACACGTCCGCGTTGCACGCCGTGCACGCCAGGTTTCGCGTAGGGACGCAGCCGGGCCAACCGCGTGAGCGGCGGATCCAACCAATGGTTGATTCCCCACGCTTCGGGGCCCGCCACGGGGTCAGCACAGGCCTTGCGGGCGGTGATGCGCCGCCGGGCAAGCGCGATGTCCGGCTGTGCTCGGGTGTACGGGTCGCCCTTCCCTCAGCTCAGCAAACGCTGAAGTTCGGGAACACGGATCGTGGCCGTCTCCCAGACGAGATCCACCATGATCCCGTGGTATTGGTGCGTCGCGATGTCCTTCATCCCTGCGACGGCCTTCCACGGCACGGCTGGAATCCGGGCACGGGTCTCGAGCGAGACGCCTTTCGCGGCCTCGCCAAGCACCACCAGGTCATAGAGCACGGCGCGGATCGTGCGCTGATCCTGCCGGAACTGCCCGATGTCCATGCCGCGCACGAACCCGGCGATGCGTTCGCAGGCATCGCGCATGTCCTGCAGCCGTTGCTGCTCGCTACGCGGCATACCTGAGCTCGCGCAGAATCGCGTCGCGATCTTCCTCGCGGAGCCCGCTCGGCGTGGTCACGTCGACCGGAAGTCCGAGGACGGACTCCAGGTGTTGCCGGACGGCTACGAGATCAAGCAGGTCGCGCTTCGGCTCCAGCTGGACGAGGATGTCGACGTCGGAATCCGGACGCGACTCGCCGCGTGCGCGGGATCCGAACACGCCGACGCGGACCACGCCGAGGCGAGCCAGTGCAGGAAGCTCGGCGCGGATCGCATCCAAGAGAGCATCGATGCTTGACGCAGCGTATGGGCTCATGGCGAAATGGTAGCGGAGCGAGCCAGTCCCCATGCACTCGCCCGCCGTGCTCACCGGCAGTCGGAGAGGTCATCGTCGGGTGCCGCGTGCGCGCGGATCAGCGCGGCCGTTTCCTCGTCTCCGTGGCGGAGTGCGGCCGCGAGGGCCTCGCACCACGGACGATCGGGCGCCGTGCCTGTGCCTGCCGCCGGCGAGGCGGGGGCGGCGGGCTCCCGGTAGAGCGTGGGAATGACCGCGGGCGTGCGGGCGTGCACGGCGATCTCGAAGGCGGTCATCCCCGCGTAGTCGCGCACGGTGGGAATGTCGCCCGCCTCCACGAGCATGCGGACGATCTTCGGATTGCCGCGGCGCACCGCCAGGTGGAGCATGGTCAGGCAGTCACCTTCCCGCCTCCCGAGCAGGAAGCCGAGTCGGGGGTCGTATTCCGCCAGGTTGAGCTCGAACCACGGCAGATTGTCCTCCTGGATGGCCGAGGTGATCATGATGACCGCGATCTTCTGATCGGAGTCGCGCGTCTGGTCCCGGTGGACGAGGTAGATGCTGACCACCATCAGCACCACCGTGGCGGCGATCGCCAGGGCGTCGAGCCACGCCTTCCCGCGGGCGTCGGCGCGCATCATGGTCGGGGATGGCGATGCGGTGCAGTCGTCGTTCATGGCTCAGTGCGCCTCCTGCAGGGCGGCCGTGCGTGCCTTGCGCCGCAGCGCCGCCCAGCGCTGACGGGCCGCTTCCTCGGCGATGCCCAGCACCTCGCCGCCCTGCTTCCACCCGAGGCCGCGCATGCGCAGCTCCAGGAGCGTGCGTTCGTCGTCGGTGAGCCCGAGCACCAGTCGGACCGCCGCGTCGCGCGACTCCACCACGGCGTCGGGGGCCGGGTCCGCGTCCTCGTTCCGGCCGGACTCGTCGCGCAGGCGACGCAGCACCGCGCGGCGGACGCCCTTGCGCCGGAAGCGGTCGATCAGCAGGTTGCGGACGATGGTCTCGACCAGGCCCCAGAAGTTGCGCGTGCCCATCCGTTCGTGGCCGCCCTCGGTGGAGACGAGCACGCGCCGGACCGTGGATGACATCAGCTCGCTCGTGCGCATCGACCAGTCGGAATCCTGCCGCCGCAGCGAGCGGATGCGCCGGGCGATCGCGGGGATCGCGTCGGACAGCTGCTCATGCGCCGGACGTTCGCCCACCGGGTCGGTGGGCGCGGGCCTGGATTCGCGTCGGCTGGGCAACGTCGTCAGGGGAGGAGGCGGGAGATGGCACTGAACGCGAGGAAGACTACGCCGACGCCGGCGCCGAGCGCCCAGGAAACGGCGCGCTCCCGCGACCACTCGGCCCGAAGCAGCCTGCCCGCCAGCACGTCGATGCCGCACGGGCGCTCGCGGCATTCCCATCCGATGCGCACCATGCTGCCCCGCCAACCCGACACGGCCTCGGCCGCGGAACACCGCGAACGCGGCACGTGCCCCAGCATCAGCCACTGCAGCAACGCGCCGGCCCGGGCCACGTCGACAGCGGCCCGTTCGGGGGTGATCGGATTCGCCAGCCCGTAGTCGACCAGCCGCAGGCGCCCCATCGAGTCGAGGATGACGTTGGACGGCGAGAGGTCGCCGTGCGCCAGTCCGCAGGCGTGCAGCTCCGAGATCGCGTCGCAGAGTTCCCCCATCGCCGAGATCGCCTGCCCGAGCGGCAGCCGTTCCTCGGCCGCGGCCATCGCGACGAGCGACCGCCCGCGGACCCGTTCGAACACCACGTACCCCATGCCGCCGTCGACTGCCCCGCTCGCACGCACCTCGATGCCGCAGGGGTGGGTGATCGCGGAGGCGCGCCGCGACTCCTCGGCCCATGGCTGCTCGCCCGGCCCGCTGCGCACGAACTTGACGACCACGTCCGACCGCGAGGCACCATGGTCGGCCATCGTCCGGTCGATCCCCTCGGCGATCACCCCGAACGCACCGCGGGCGATGACGTCCCCGACCAGGAACCGAAGGTCGCCGTCGGGAAGCCGCTCGCCGACAGCCGACGGCAACGGGCCGGCATCATCGTCGGAGCCGAGCAGGTCGATGGCGATCGCGGCCTCGCGGAGCATGCGCGTCCACGCAGGATGCGACGACGACAGCCGCTGGAGGACGTGGTCACGGTCGGTGCGGGCGGCAAGCACCACCTGGTGCGCCACCTCGCGTGCCGCCTCCGGATCGGCCGAGGGATCGACGAGCCCCGAATAGCGCGCGATGGTCGGCACCAGCTCGTACAGCTCGCCGCACCGGACCGCGTCCGAGCGCACGAGCGCTGCCAGCGCGGCATCCCCGAGCGGGGCCGGCGCGCCGGCCACCACGTCTGCGAAGTCGGGCGGCGACGGGGACTCAGGCCCCGAGCCACCTCCCGAGCGCGCGGCTTGCCGCGATGCAGACCATGGACCATGCGATGAACGCACCGAAGGCGACGGCGAGCGGAACGCCCGATCCGAGCACCGCCACCGAGAGCCCGGCCACGACGGCCACGGCCAGCTGCAGGCGGCGGCGGATCGGGAGCCGCACGGGCAGTCCCGGCGGCAGTCCCCCCGCGGCACGGCGATCCGCCTCGACCCACCGGTCCATCTGGCGAATCACCTGCGTCATCCGGAAGATGGAGAAGACGCACACCCCCATCGCGATCGAACCGATCACGCCGCTGGGGCGACTCAGGTTCCAGGTGCTGTTGGGCTGTGCCGCCACCCCGAGGACGATCAGCGTGGATGTCGGCAGCCAGTCACCCCACCGGGTGGATGCGAGGTTCCAGGTGGGCAGGCGACGAAGGGTGCGGTCGAGCGCCACCGCGGCGGCGAGCCACGGAAGCAGCGCGACGAACATGACGGCATAGCGTTCGACCTCGAGCTGCAGTTCGGGCGGCCGCTGCAGGTGGACGGGATGCTCGATGATCCAGCTGTGACGGCCCATCAGCCAGCCCCCGACGAGGAATGTCCAGATCACCACGGTGAGGCCGAACCCGAGGATGAACCACGCCAGCCGCCCGCGCAACTGACGGGCGAGCGCTTCCCAGCGCGCGTCCGAGCGCCGCCGCAGCCGCCGGCACTGCGATTCGCTGGCGCCGCAGCTGGGGCACTGGTCGACCCCCGCGGGGCGCGACGCGCCGCACACCCGGCAGATCGGGCCATCCGTCGGTGCAGGGCTGGAAGGAGGCACGTCGGCCATCAGGAGCACGGAGTGTGCCACGAGGAGCGAGGACGCAGGAGCCGACGCGGCGTGAGGACGTGAATTCCGAGAAGTCCACGCGAAGCGGGCCGGGCCGGGCGTCGCCCCGGCCATCGCCAGGCTGCCGTGCGACCGAGATGTCGGCGTATCGTCGTCACGGCGGAGCGACGCATGCGTCCATGGTGCCGGACGAACGAATGACCACCGACCTCCGACGGCGCTTCGCCGCTTCCAGACGCTCCGCCCTCCGCATGGCCCAGGCGCTCCTTGGCTTGGCGGTGCTTGCCGCTGCACTCCCGTTCGCCGCTGGACCGGTTGCCTCCGCCGGCGGAGAGCTCGTCGCGCCGCCCATCTCGCTGGCACGGCTCACCCTCCTGCTGGACGAGCACGTGGACCCGCGCCCGACGCCGCAGGAGCTGTCGATCGTCGCCTCCGCACACCGCGACATGATGCGCGCCTACGGCGCATACGCAGAGGGCGATGGAGGATCGCGCTGGCGGGCGGGCAGTTCGCTGTACGACGAACTTCGGTTCATGCGCCGCGACCCGTCGCTGGCCCGGATGCGCGAGGCGATCCGCGCACAGGATCGCATGCTCGCCGATGCCGAGTCCGTCGACCGCACGATGTTCGAGTCCATCGCGGCGATCCTGGCCGCGGACGAGCCCGACCAGGAACGGCAGGCGGCGATCCGCGACGGCGTGGGACGCGCAGCGACCGCACGCGTGGTGGACCGGCTGCTTGGGTCCCTGCCCATGGAGGAACCGACGGGGGTGATCCCGGGCCTGAGCGAGGCCGTCGCACGGCTCGACGTGGAGGCTGCCGTCCGCGCACGGCTGCGCGCGACGCTCGCGGCGCGCAATACGGCGCTCGTCCCACTGCTCAGACGCGAGATCCGCGACTACCAGGCGTTCGCGATGGCTGCGGCCGGCGCCTTCGAGCAGGTGTTCGGCGGCGTGCTGCCGAAGATCGGCGCGGCCATCAGCGACGAGGAGGCCGAACGCCTCCGCGCGCGCATGCACGCATTGTGCGGTGACGCGGCCACCCCGTTCCTCGACGCCCGCAACGCGGTGCGCGCGGGCGAGGATGCGGCAATCGAACGCCTGTGCGCGGACCTTCCGCCCGACGCCTGCCACGAGCTGAGGCTGCGCACGAGCCCATGGGCGGTCCTCAGCATGCCCGGCGGCGCCGGCTGGGCGGTGCTGTCGACGGAGGGTCACCTCCGCGACGCGCTGGCCGCGCTGCCCGCCGACGACCCCGCGCGACCGGCGGTCGAGTCGATCGCCGCACGCTGGCGGCCCGCCGTGGTCGCCCGCCTGGCCGCAGACCGTCGGCGCATGCGCGAACGCGAGGACGCGACGTTCCTCGATCCGGGCCCGATGCGCGGACTCAGCCTGGCGCTCGACGACCCATCGCTCGAGTGGGGCACGGTCGGCGCGTCCGGTGCCAACATCGACCGCACGCCGGAGTCGATGCAGGCCGAGCTGGCGCGCGTCCTCGGGCCGCGGATCGTGGCGGCGGGCGGTGCGCTCGGGCCGCTTCGCGTCAACCATGCGGGCAAGGACACCTACCGGCTGGTCCAGCGCGACTCCATGACCGAGTGGCAGCGCGAGATGGCCGAGGCGATGCCGAGCGACCCGGACCCGCCGACGCGCCTGGGCCTCGTGGACGGGTTCTCCGACGTACGAGCGCAGTTCTCGCCGGAGTTCCTCGACGCGAACGGCTACGCCCGCCGGGGCATCCCCAGGCGCCTTGACCTGCAGGCCATGAAGGCACGGGTCGGGTCGGCGCTTGACGACGCGACGTCCGCGGTGGCCCTGGCCTGCATCGACGACGCATGGCCAACCCACCAGGCGCGATGGGACGCCGAGGTGGAGGCCGCGATCCCGCGGCTGACGGACGCCTGCGGCCGACTCGTGCCACGCGTGGACGCGAAGGCCGACGACTGGACGAAGCACCTGCGCGAGGCGCTTGCCATCCGCGACACGGCATGGCGCGCGGCCGAGTCGATCGACGAGCGGTTCTTCCAGGCCATCGTGCAGTGCGTGCCGTCCACGATGGATGCGGCGCAACGCACCATTGCGCTGGAGCGGCTGAGGCGGTTCACCGACCGCGAGGTGATGGGCGTCGAAACGACATGGGCCTCGGCCGACCGGATCCGTGCCCATCCGCGCTGGGAGGACATCGTCGACGCCGCTGCCCTCTCCCCCGAGGCGGACGCACGTGTGCGCGCGGCGATCGCGGGCGAGTCACCGAGCTTCAAGGCGGCGACGCCCGCGCGGCGGCGCGCGGCCTTCGACCTTGCGGCGGCGATGGACGAATGGCGCGCGAAGCGACAGAGTCTGGCAAGCCCCCCGGAGGTGCGAAGGCGGCTCGACGCGGCGCGGACCGCGGCGATCGCGGCCGACCGAGCCACCGTCGCCATGATGGCGGCCATGCTCTCGGCCGCCGAGGATGGTCCCGACGGGCGGGTGCAGCGCGCGCGGCTCGAGGCGGAGTTCGGCGACCTCCGCACGTCGCTGGAGATCGATCTCCTCTGCATCCTGGGCCGCGACCGCTGGCGCGACGTGGCACCGCCGGACACCCTCGAACTGTTCGGGGCGGCGAGCAGGCGGAGAGCGGCGTCGGCGGGCCCCTGAGGGCGGTCGGCACGTCGAGCATCGTCCCTTCCGGACCTCCGCCTCCGACGCACCCGCGAGGAGGGCCTTCGGCGCGTCACCCAGCCGAGGGGGCCACTCCGGGGCGATCGGTGCGGCCATGACCGCAACGTCCGGCAGCGGCCCGGTGACGGGCTCGACGGCGACGCGCACGGCGGGACGCATGTCAGTCGCGCCGGCAGCGCGGTCGATGTCGGCGATCAGGGCCATGGCCTGCTGCTGTGCCTGTGCCGCGATCCGCCGCATCTGCGGCCGATACCGGGCGTGGTCGGGATGGGACGGCGTGGCCCCAAACACGATGAACGCGCGCCAGCCCTCGCGCGCGGCGACCCGCATCTCGTCGACGCGCGAACGAAACGCGTCCTCGGACGGCTCGATCAGCGCACGGATGGCCGGATCGGGAGTCGCCGCGAGCAACCGCCTGACGCCAAGCCAGGCGTCGATGACTTCCTTCGCGTGTGGATTCCGGCGCACCAAGGCGTCCCGAAGCCAGCGATGCGACGGATCGTCCACGAGGGCGGCCACGGCATCGACCGCGCGGGCGTCGATGGCCTCCATACGATCGACCATCGCGGACACCAGGCGGAGCACGCGCGGCGTGTCATCCGGGCTCGTGAACGCCCGGGCCTGCGCATTGACCATGTCGCGGAGCGCGGCATCCCACTCGGCCTCGTAGGCACACAGGGCATCGTCGAACGCCTGCGCGTTCGATGCGGCCACCGCCACGTCCGAAGCCTCGTCCCGCAGCGACATCCGGGCGACCGGGGGCACGGGAACAGGGCCGGGCCTGCGGAGGAACCCGGTGGCGCGAGTCCGCCACAGGAGCCGCGACGCCCGTGCGGCAACCTCCGGATCGAGCTCGGCGCCGCTCGCCTTGGCGATCGCCCCGACGAATGCGACCGCCTCGGCATCGAAGTCCGAGAGTGACGCGCGGACGCAGTCCCGGCTGTACTGGCTGGCCAGCGCGATGGTGCCCTCGTCGTCTCCGCCGCCGAGCGCCGAATTGCCGGCCATCAGCGCGTTGATCGCGTCGTACCGGGGCTGCCAGTCGCGCTGGCGGCGCATGGCAAGCGCCGAACGAAACGCCTCGGCCGCTGCCTGAATCGATGCAAGCCCACCACTCGCCGGGTCGAGACGCAGCGGGGTGGCCTTCCGGACGACCTCGAACCAAGTGTCGATCGCCGGCAGGTCGCTCAGCGGCGCGTCGAGCTGGCCCACGCCGACCACGCCGGCAAGCCCGTTCGGGAAGACCACCTTCGTACCGGCTTGGAAACTTGGGTGATCCGGCGCCTTCGGCCGCTCGGCCGACGGCGGTTCCTGACTGAAGGCGAGCGCGTGGACCATGATCAACGCTCCGAGCATGCGCCCTCCGAGAGACTGACCTGGGTATGGCGGAGTCGCCCCTGCCACCCCGCCCCTCGCTGGACGCGCCATGCGGCTCGGCGTGAGCGGAGGCGGACGGGACGCGCCCCCGGGGAGGCCGCGCAAGCAAATCGCCGCCGAATGTCAGGCCTCACGCGTCGACGAGGGGCGCGCGCATGGCTGCAGTCCAGGGCCGCCCGACGCCCGGACGGCGTTCACCGCACGCCATGACCCATGCACCCGCGCCCCGACCGGCGCGGGATCGCCCTGGCAGCCGCCCAGGCCGATCACGATGAAAGACAGGTGTGCGATGCCCCTGTGCATGACGATCCCCCGATTGGACGAATGACGCTCCACACCCTGCCGGACGCACCGTACAAGGCCGCGTGAGCGGGGGCTGATGATAATTCGCGGGCGTCCGGCGGCTTCCCGAACTCGCGTTGCCTGCCTCACATGGAGGGGCGTGGTGCGTCCAAGGAGTGGATGCCGGTTGTCCCCGATCGACCATGCAGTGCGCGGGGCGACCATTCATGACCGCTTGGGATGATCCGCGTCGTAACCAAAGAGCAGGGGCGCATGAACCCTGATGAATCGCCCCGACCAACCAGGAAACGTCCAGCCGCTTCGCTCGTCCTGTCCACGCTGGCACTTGCGGCCTCGCTGGTCGCCGTGGCCATGGTGACCATTGCCATCAAGGACGAGGATCGCGCCCACGCACGGCTCCTTTCGGCTGAGGACCTGCAGCAGCGGCATCGCGACTCCAGTCTTCCACATCCGACCCCGGCGGACCCATCGCTTCAAGAGATCATGATTCCGCCGCTCGCGCCAGCTGACCAGGACGTCGCTGGCGCCATTGGCATG
>JBJTBO010000196.1:0-3684 GCA_046091445.1 Planctomycetaceae bacterium
CCCCGGACGGGTCAGACGAGCTCTTCGATCGGCCGGCCGTTCTCGATCATGTAGACGGGGCGTCCGGCCTGATTGACGTACTGCATGCGTCCGTCGATGCCGAGCACGTGGAAGACCGTCGCCATCAGATCCTGCGGACCGATCGGGGCGGTCTTCGGGACGTCCACCTTCTCGGCCGACTCACCGATCACCTGGCCCATCCGCAGGCCGCCGCCGGCCAGTGCGAGCGTGCTCAAGGGCGCCCAGTGGTCGCGGCCGGCATTGCCGTTGATCTTCGGGGTGCGACCGAACTCACCGCTGATGACGAGCAGGATCTTCTCGTCGAGGCCGCGGAGATGCATGTCCTCGACGAGCGCCGCCACGGCCCGGTCGACCTGGGGGCCGAGGTTGTCCATCGCGGCCTTGATGCCGCCATGCATGTCCCAGCCGCCGAAGTTCACCGTCACGAAGCCGCAGCCGGCCTCGCAGAGGCGGCGGGCCTGCAGCAGCTGCTGGCCGAGCCCCGGGCCATAGCGATCGACCACGCGCGGATCCTCGTACTTCGTGTCGAAGGCCTGCTGCGACCGGCTCGTGATGATGTCGAAGGCCTGCTGCTCGGACGAGTCGAGTCCCTCCACCAGGCCGCTGCGATCGGCCTCGCGGCGGGCGTTGTCGATCGACTTGAGCAGGTCGCGTCGGCGGCCGAAGCGGTCCTGGGCGACGACCAGTGCCATGTTCTGCCGTGCCTCGCCGCCCGGATCGAACGGGCCGAACGCCGTGCCGAGGAATGCCGGGCCGTCGCCGTAGATGCCGCCGATCCTGACGTACGTGGGAATGCCCGTCTCCGGATGGTTCGTGCCGCGGCTTCGGGCGACGATCGAGCCGATGCCGGGGCGGTCGGCTGCCGCGCCGTTGTCGGCGAGCCGGTTGTCGTATCCGGTCATCACGAAGTGGGTGCCGCCGGAATGACCGCTGTTGGTGTGGGCGAAGGAACGCACGAACGCCATGCGGTCGGCCACCTTGGCCATCCGCTCGAAGCTGCCGCCGAGCGTCACGCCCGCGAGGTTCGTCTTCACCTCGCCGGTGACGCTGCGGTACTCCGCCGGCGCGGTCATCTTGGGGTCGAACGTCTCGACGTGCGTCGGGCCACCACTGAGCCAAAGCCAGATGACCGAGGTGTCCTTGGTGGACGAGCCGGCGGCCGCGGCCGCCGCCCGGGTCCGCAGGAGGCTGCCGAGGCCCACGCCGGCACCGAGGCCCAGCGTGCCCACCCGGAGAAAGTCGCGACGGGATTCTCCCGCACAGTTCCCCAATTGCCGCTCGTGTCGGATTTCCAGCATGGCGAACTCCTCTGCGTGGGCAGGTTGATGGTCAACGTGATGGTGATGGTTCAGCGCGACATCCGGAGAAACCCCCGGGCCGCGGGCGGATCCCGAGGGACGACACCCCTCCGCGACCCTCAGAATATATCGGCAATCAGGACTTCACCGCAACGATCGTTCCCGGCCCGAATCCTGCCCCAGTGTCGTGGATGTGACGAAACATGGCCGTCTACAGGGCTTTGCGGTCAGCGGCGGATGTACGGCGGGCTTCACGCGGGAGCAGGCTTTCTGGTGGGCACGCGCGGCCCCACGGGACGCCGAGCGGCGTTCACGAGCCGGCGTTCACCGTGCCGCGTCGGGAAACAGTTCCGTGATCCGTGCGACCGTGTGGTCGACGAGCACCTGACCTGCCTCGGGGCCGACCTCGTTGCTCTCGGCGATCGCGCTGTAGCCGCCGCCGCGAGCCGCACGGGCGGAGGGCAGGTAGGTGCCTCGGCCGGCGAGCTGGACGACGAACGTCTGCAGGGCGGGACTGCGGGCCTTCATGGCCACGCCAAAGTCGGTGTAGAGCTCGAACTGGTTCGTGGCGACGGCGACGTCACCGATGCGGATCACGTGGACCTCCGTCGTGAAGGGTGTGACCGTGCCCGCCTGCTGGTCCTCCCACCGCTTCACGACCTTGCCGTGCCAGAAGAGCAGCGTGTCGTTGCCGGTCCCTGTGGAGAGATCCCGGACCTTCTCGCGGGCGAGTTCGTATTCCCGCTCGCTGACCTCCCGCCGCGGAAGTGCGATCCGGTCGACGTGGTGCTCGAGGACCGCCCCCGCGACGCGTTCCCGCTCGGCACCGGCGAGCGCATCCTTCCAGCCGGCCACGATCCGCCGGGCGATCTCCTCGAGCCGTGAGAGCCCGCGGAGCCGCCGCATCCGTTCTTCAGCCGCCTTCCGGAACATCAGGTGGGGTGACTGGTCGCCTGCGGCACCGATCCACGCGAGGACATGCAGGTCGGCACCGAACTCCGCCCGCAGGGTCTCGCGCACCGGGTGCCAGAAGTCGGCATCGAGCTGACTGGCGCCCTCCACCTCCTGGGCCGGGCAGGGCACGTCGATGACGGTCGCAAGCAGCCGGCCGTCGGCATTCCAGACGAAGAGGGCATCGAGGTCATGGTCCTCGTACCCCTCGATCATCCGGAAGTCGTCCTTCGTGGTGGAGCCGTACATCGCGGCCGAGCCATCGGCGTACACGCTGCGACGGTTCTGCGCGATCACGGCGTGCCCCATGCCCCAGCCGACGTGGCAGGGACGCAGGCCCTCGACCGCCTCCGCGATCCCCTCGGCGATCCGGCCGGCGAAGAACTCGACGTACTCGGCCGGCTGCATCACGCCGCCGGCGGGGATGTCGTAGATGCCCTCGACGAGGACAGGCCCGGTATGCGTGTGGGTCGCGCTGACGACGATCCGCTCGACGGGCACGCCCGGGGTCTTCAGCGCGACCTGTGCCCGGATGGCCGCCAGGGCGTCGTCCGGGATCGAGACGACGTCGCAGGAGACGAAGGTCGTGGTGCCGAGCACACGCTCCGCTTCACGCGATTGAAATACGAGAACGGTCGCCGTGACGGGGCTGGCGACGGCGGTCGAGATGCGGGTGCGCATCTGGCCCGAGAGGGCGACGGGACGGTCCGGTGTGAGGCTGACCGTGGCCGCACCGGCGAGGAGTTCCGCCGCGTCGAGGGAGTCGAGCAGCGTGAACGTGCAGGCGAGAAGCGGCAGCCAGACAGCGACGGCGGTGCGGCGAGAGACGTATGGCATGGGTCGGCGATCTCCCCGGAATCGTGGTCGGGCATGGTACACCAGTGACGCGGCGTGGCGCCGCACCGAGCCACGGCCGTGTGCGGCGATGACGGACCGGCGGTGCCCGCCCGGGGCCGCGTGAAAGGAGATCGTTTCGATGTCGATCCTGGACCGGTTCCGTCTCGAGGGAAGGCGGCTCTTCATCTCCGGCGGCAGTCGGGGCTTGGGGCGGGCGATGGCGCTGGCGATCGCCGACGCGGGCGCCGACGTCATCCTCGTCGGCCGCGATGCCGATGCGCTCGCGACGACCGCCGATGAGATCAGAGCCCTGGGCCGCGAGTGCCTCATCCTTCCGGGCGACGTCGGCGTGCCCGAGGAATGCGAGCGCGTCTGCCAGGAGGCGCTCGCCCTGCGCCCGGACATCGACATCCTCATCAACAACGTGGGTGGCCGGCGGATCAACGTCCCGCTCGTCGAGCAGTCGCTCGAGCAGTGGCAGTCCATCTTCGACCTGAACCTCACGAGCACGTTCCTCTGCATGAAGCTCGTGGGCGGGGCGATGGTGCGGCGTGGCGGGCCGGGGCGGGTCATCAAC
>JBJTBO010000197.1:0-2464 GCA_046091445.1 Planctomycetaceae bacterium
GGCCGCCACGCGGCGCAGGATGCCTGGATGAAAGCAGGGATCCCGCATGCCCCAGATGATCTTCACCGGCTTGTCGGCAAGCGCGGGCAGCCCGGCGATCATCTCCTGCATCAGCGGGGCGGTGGGGTGGGATTGTGAGAAAGGGATGTCGCGCACGAAGCCCCAGATGGCCTGGCGGGCGGCCGGGGTCTGGTAGGGGTGGTGGTAGCCCTGCTTGATTTCGCGCGGCAGGGAATGAACGACGCCGAGGGACGTGAGCAGCTTCACGAAGTGCATCGTGTGCTGCGTCAGCATTCGGCCGATCAGGGGCGAGGCCGCCCGGCGGATGATGCCGGGGAGCAGGTCCGTATCGGCGAGCGTGGTGTTGAAGTAGACGAGCCGCTCCACGTCATTCGGG
Organism: Planctomycetaceae bacterium; assembly: GCA_046091445.1. GTDB lineage: Bacteria > Planctomycetota > Planctomycetia > Pirellulales > UBA1268 > QWPN01. Next base: position 398 of record JBJTBO010000197.1, read on the forward strand.
CGCCGCACCGCGAGGCCGGTGCCGATCGGGCCGCCCCAGTCGTGCATCACGAGCGAAAAAGAGCCGATCCCCAGTTCGTCGAACAGCTCCTCCAGGTGATCGATGCGGTCGGCCGCGCGGAAGAGGACGGCGGCGGGCCGAGCGGAAAGCCCGCAGCCGACATGGTCGGGCACGATCACGCGGTAGCGGTGCCGCAGGCTCGCGACGAGGTTGCGAAACAAAAAGCCCCAGGTGGGATTGCCGTGCAGGCAGACGACGACGGGCCCGTGTCCCTCGTCGACGAAGTGCATGCGATGGCCCGGCCCGCCCGGGCCGTTGCCGCCGGCCCGCCGGCCGACCGTGACGAATCTGGATCGAAACGGATACGAGGGTCCGTAGGGGAACGAAGAAGGCTCGTGATCGGCCCGGTGGGACGCGCGGTCGGGGGGCGGGAGTCCGCTCATGGCGACTACCACTCAAACCCGAGGAAGCGGGTATTGAGCCCGCTGCCGAACGCGGTGAGCAGCACCTTCTCCCGGGGCTGGAGGTCCTTCTCGTTGACGCCGATCGCGAGCGCCGCGGGCAGGGCCACCGACACCATGTTGCCGTAGCGCCTGTAGATCGCGAAATCCTTGTCGAAGTCGAGGCCCATCTCGCGGTAGAAGGCCTCGTTGACCTGCCGGCCCACCTGGTGGCAGAAGACGTGATCGACGTGGTCCTTCGACCAGCCGAGCGATCGCGTGACGTCGGGGAAGGCGCGGCCCCCGAGCTTCGCGGCCGCGATCATGAGCTGCGCGGCGTCGGAGGTCATGATCGGCGCGATCTCCTCGCCCTGGCCGACGCTGAAGTCGCCGTTGCCGATGCAGAGCTGATGATGCTGCGACGCCGAGCGGGCCACGCCGCCGACGAAGCGGTGACCGCTGGTGGCGATGCTGTCGTGGCAGAGCACCGCTGCAACGGCGCCGCAGCCGAGCGTGAGCGTGGGGAGCATCTGCAGGAGCTTCTCGCGGGTGATGCCATGATCACCGAGCAGTTGCTCGCAGGTGGTATGGACCACCTTCGAGATGTTTTCGCCGGAGCAGATGATGCCCGCCTGCACGGTGCCGGCCTCGATCAAATGGGCCAGCATGATCATGCCGTCGCTGAACCCGATGCAGGCGTTGGTGATGTCGAGCACGAGCGATTCCTCGGGGATGCCGAGGTTGTGGTGCACGAGGCAGGCGGTGGCCGGCTCGAAGAAATCCCGTGAGACGGAGCAGTTGATGAGGGCGCCGATCTGGTCGGGGCGAAACCCCGAGCGATCGAGGGCTTCGCGGGCGGCCACGGTGGCCACCGAGCTCGGCGTGACATCGGTGGGCCACATGCCCCGGGTGCTGACGCCGCTGACCCGTTCGAGCGTGCCGGTCGGGATCCTCAGCCGCTCGTAGGCCGGCGCGATCCGTTCCTCGATCTCCGCGGAAGACAGGAGCGTTTGGGGAAAATGCAGGCCGAACGACTCGATGCAGACGTGCTCAAACCGAAACGAAATCATCAAGTGCTCCTTCACTGCTCCGGGCGTCCGTTCGCGGGCGACCGGCCGGGCGTTCCGAAATGCTAATCGATTCCGCCGCCCGTCTCGGCCCTGAGGTGATCCGCGGGAGAGGCGGCCGCGGCACCCGCGTTCGCGACGTGCTCCGGCGACACGAGGCCGCCACCTGGGTCGGCCCAGCCGCGATCGCACTTCAGGGTTCGGTCCGCAGGCATGGGCTCGACGCAGCGATATACCTCGGCCCCTGTGCCGAACCGGCCTACCGGCGTGAACGCGGCACGAAGCCGCGCAAAAAAACAGCCCGCCGGGGCCATGGATGGCCCAGCCGGCGTGAACGCGGCAGGATGCCGCGCAAAAAAACAGCCCGCCGGGGCCATGGATGGCCCGGCGGGCGTGAAATGGCGGGGACAGGATTCGAACCTGTGACCTCGAGGTTATGAGCCTCGCGAGCTACCGGGCTGCTCCACCCCGCGACGTATTCGAACTTTCGACTGGGTCTTGCTCCGCACCCCATGGCCGCAGGCTGCGATGGCAGCCTTTGCTCAACTTCGGAATAATAC
>JBJTBO010000198.1:0-4731 GCA_046091445.1 Planctomycetaceae bacterium
GCTGCTCACCGCGTGGAGCGTGGCCGGCGTCGTCGGTCCCGTGCTCGTGAACTACGTCAACGAGCAGCAGGTCCGCGCGGGCGTGCCGAGAGCGGCGGCCTACGACCGCACGATGATCATCCTGGCCGGGCTCCTCGTGGCGGGGGCGATCTGCAACAGCCTCGTTCGTCCGGTGGCCCCGTCCGAGTCGGGCTCGCGCGACCGGACCGACCCCAGCCCTGTCGCCGACGCCGCGCGGTGGTCGGCGGGGGAGGCTGCGACGTGCCTCGATGCACGTCTCCACTGGCCGTCAGTCGTGCGACTCGCCGCCTTCTGGCTGCTCGTCACCCTCCCGCTCGCCTGGGGCCTTCTGGCCACGATCCGTCAGGCCGCCGTGCTCTTCGGCTGAGACGCGGCAACTCCTTCGGCCGGACCAGAAGGCGGATCCGAGCCGCCCGCACGGGGGTGTCGAGCGAGTCGCGCGGGTCGCCTCACCTCACGGCTCACCGCTCCCGTGGCAGCTCGCCGGTGGCGGCCAGGGCGGCCAGCGCGTAGGCGGTGCCGCTGTAGGTGATGAAGTGCCAGGAGTCGGTGTTGAGCGAACGCGTCCACCAGCGGCCGGAGTCGCGCTGATTCGCCTTCAGCCAGGCGATGCCGCGCTGGAGTCGCGGGTCGGTCGCCTCGACGCCGGCCGAATGCAGCACGAGTACGGCGAGACCGGTCTGGTGCCCGTCGCTCGGCGGGTCGGTGAACTCCGGCTCACCGCGGAGTTTCGCCGCGCGGTTGCCACCGCCCCATGCCTCGGGCGACGCGAACGTACGAATCGACCAGCCACCGTCGGCACGTTGATGCCGCCAGATCATGTCGACCAGTTCGGCCCGCTGCCCGCTCGGCAGCAGATCGGGGAGGCGGGTCGAGGCCCAGAGGAGCAGTACCCGCCCGTAGTCGTGGGGCGGAGGCGTCTCCCGCAGGTAGGTCTCGAGGCGGCCGACGGACCGCCGTGCGTCGTCGTCGATCGTCGCGAGCCAGCCCGGCGCGGTCCCGACGGCCATCGCGGCGACGGTCGCCTCGTGGTAGGCGTCCGATTCGATCGGCGGCCAGCAGTCGAGCGAGCCCCACGTGCCCGATTCGAGCTGCAGGTCGAGCATGAGGCCGAGCGCCGTATCGGTCTCCGGCGAGAGTGAGCCGGTCACGTGGGCGTCCCATTCGGCGAGCCCAGCAGCCAGATAGATGACCTGTCCGGGCCGTGTGCTCTTCTGCAGCGAGGCTTGGTCCATCTTTTCAAAGGTGGCCAATTGGGCGACGTGGAACTCGCGCTGTGCCGGAGCCGGCGGGCCGAAATGGGGCGTGAGCGAAGGACGAATCTGCATGTACGTGCCGTTCGTATGGCAGGCGATGCACGTCCGGGCGCCCGACCAGGCCTTCGTGCCCTGTTCGAGGTGTTCGAGCGCCCGCACCGCCTCGGCCTCCGGCAGTCGCGGCTCGTCGGCCGTCGCGGCCGCCACCGCGATGTCGCCGAACTCGTACTGCGGTTTGGTTTCCGCGGCGACGGGGCGGCCGAACGGGCCGGCGACGACGAGCAGGAGCGCCGTCTGGGCGTAGCTGGCGAGACCGCTGGCACGCTGCATGGTGTGATCCTTGGGGTGCAAGCAGTTGGCGTCCGCCGGGCGGCTGCCCGCAGGACTCAGGGAACGAGCGAGTAGACCGCGAGCGAGTCCTGATCGCGCAGGTACAGCTTGCCGGCGTGCACCACGGGATGCGGCCAGGCGGGTCGCTCACTGCGATTGCCCGGCATGAAGCGGCCCTTCTCGACGTACTCCCGCGGGCTGGCCTCGACGAGGGCGACCGATCCCTCCTCGCCGCGCAGGATGACATGGCCGTCGGCATAGACGACGGCACCCTTGCCGACCGAGCGGTTCTTCCAGGCCACCTTGCCGGTCTCCAGCGCGAGGCACGTGAGGACGGCCTCGTCGGTGCCGTAGAGATGATCGCTGTCGATCACCATGCCGCCGTGGTGGCTCTTCATTTCCTTCGTCTGGTAGACCCGCGTCGCCGTGACGCCGGCACGGCCTCCGCCGAGTTTCACGAGCGCGCCCCCCGTGCCATAGCCCGAGGCGCTGAACACGTGCCCGCGCCATTCAAGCGGCGACGAACAGTTCGCCGTGCCGTTCGCGGAGCCATCATCGCCCCACAGCACGGCTCCCGTGTCCGCCCGCACGCCCACGACGCCGGTGTGCACGAAGTTCACCACCTGCCGCACGCCGCCGGTCTCCACGAGGATGCACGAGGCGTACGCCGCCTGGGGATTGCCCGGCACCGCAGCCCGCCAGACCGTCTTGCCGGTCTTGGCGTCGAGGGCTGCGAGCGTCGCGCCGCTGCCGCCGGGCGTCACGATCACCCGGTCGCCGTCGATGAGCGGCGATTCGCTGATGCCCCAGGTGATGTTGCGGGCGCCGAACGTCTCGAGCATGTTGCCTCCCCACACGACGCGGCCGTCATCGAGGTCGAGGCAGGCCAGATCGCCGTTGGCGCCGAGCGCGTAGACTCGGTCGCCGTCGATCGTGGGTGTGCCGCGCGGGCCCGCGCCCATGCCGTCAGGGCGGGTGCGGCCGATGCGCGTGGCCCAGCGCTGGGCGAGGGACTTCTCGTCGAGGCAGATCACGAATTCGTCGTCCCCGCGCGATCCCATCGTGAGGATGTTTCCCGCGGCGATCGAGACGCTCGAGTAGCCGAGGCCGAGGTTGGAGGCAACGCCGACGAGTGGCGGTCCACCCTCCGGCCACGAGGTCACGAGTCCGGTGTCGGCCGCGCGGCCGTCACGATTCGCCCCGCCATACTGTGGCCAGCCACCTGCGGCGGCCCGTTGGCTCGTCCGTGCGGCGTCGCGCGGGGGCTTGCCGGCGCGGACCGCGGTCACGACCCCGTCGCCATCGGTCGTGAGCGTGACGGTCTGACCGGCGACGAGGGCGTCGAGCGCGCCGGGTTTGCCGGCGACCTGGATCCGTGCCGTGTCCGCGACGACGAACGACGTGGTCTCCTCGCCGCGGCCGCTCACCTCGAGCGAGCGGGTCGCAGCATCGACGGCGACGACCTTTCCGGTCACGGTCGTGGCATGGGCGACGCCCTGCCATGCGACTGCAAGGCCAGCGATCAGGCCGATCAAGTGGCGTATCGCACGCGCGGTGGCGGACATGATGGCGGCTCCTCCTGTGCTCCCCGAGCGCGACAGGCTACCGCGCCGGTCGATCCGTTGCCTGCGCCGCCGTATGCTGCCCCGATCGATCGGGATCGACTCACCACCGGGCGAAGGGAGATCTGGCATGGCGAAGCGCAAGGGAAAGAAGTCGGCCCCCAGGGGCGGTCGCATCATCCTGCGGACCGGCGAGGCGCTTGTGGAGGCCGACGAGGCGTGGAGCGCGGCGGAGCCCGAGGTGGTGATCGGCGAGCTCGACGGACCGGTCGGCTACGCGATCGCCAACCTGATCGGCGATCAGACGAAGGGCCACTCGCGCGTCTTCGCGATCCTCAACTCCGACGTGCAGGTGCGGCCGGCGACGCTCATGGTGAGCAAGGTGACGGTGAACAGCAGTCGCTACACGAACATCCTCATGGGGACGGTGCAGGCGGCGATCGCCCATGGCGTGCTCGATAGCGTGCGCGCGGGAGACATCCCGAAAAAGAAGGTCAACGACCTCGGCATCGTCGTGTCGGTGTGGCTCGACCCGTCGATCGTCGATGCGACGTACGACCCCGAGGTGCTCTTCCGGACCAACCGCGAGGCCACCGCGAAGGCGATCCACAAGGCGATGCATCACGAGCCCTCGATCGAGTGGCTCCTCGAGCACCAGACCAAGGTCACCCACTACTTCCACCAGCTGGCGGTCGAGGGAAACCTCGAGTGACCGCTCGCCCGTGTCCTCGCCGAAATCATTGGCCCGCAGACGGTCGGCGTGTCAGCGGTACCTGCACTTCGGCGAACTTGAGGAACCACGGCACGAAGGGGCTGTTGTACGCCAGCATCCGCGGCGGACCCGCGGCCGACCACTCGGGGTGGGCGGCGAGCCAGGCCTCCAGCGTCGCCATGCCCTTGCGCACCGTGGCGGCGCCGTAGGTGCCACGGACGCCGACCGAGACCACCGTGATCTCCGGCACGTCCTCGACGACGACGTCGGAGTCGGCCGGATCGGCGCCCGCCGCCCCGATGTCCGGTCGCGCGTAGAGGAATGCCATCGACTCGGCGCGAGCGGGGGTGGCCGCGGCATCGGACCAGGCCATCGTCACGGGGGCCGTCATGGCGATGTCATGCCGCTCGATGTGCCGGAAGAGCTTCATGAACATCCGGTCATCGCCGTCGCGCGCGGCCGTCGTGCGGGCGAGGCGGTGCGCTGGGTAGGTCTTCACGACCGCCGTCCCGACGGGGCCCGGCGACGGGAATCCCTCGGGCAGTTTGGCTTCGGAGATCATCATCGGCGTTTCCGTCGCGGCCGGGGCCGTGTCATCCCCGGGTGCAGCAGCCGCGATCGAGGCGAGCGCGCACGCGAGGAGGGCGGGACGAAGCCACCCACCGGGAGTCCTGCGGCGCCCATGGAGCGGTGAAACGCGGTCGTCAGGCGGCCTCATCGTCTCACTCCTGGCACCCTTGCTCCGCCGTTGTAGCAGACCGCAGTGAGGGCAGACCGCGGTCAGGCCCGGCCGCGGTCAGGCTCGGCTCCGGCGGCGAGGGTCGGCCTCCGGAGCCGGATGCCCTCCACC
>JBJTBO010000199.1:0-3671 GCA_046091445.1 Planctomycetaceae bacterium
CTCCGCGCCGCCACCTGGTCGGAGTTCTGCTCGCTCAGAAACGAGAGAGCCCGCCGCTCCTCCGCGGCCGACGGCGGCCGGCCGTAGGCGAGACGATACGCCCGCTCGATTCGCAGGCTCTCGGCAGCGGCGGCGGCGGTCGCCGGAGCGTCGCCTGCCTGTGCCGGGCTGGCCGTCTCCGCCGCCACCCGCGCGGCCATCCGCCCGGCCTCGGCCAGCAGAAACTCACTGTTGAGCAGGGCGAGCGACTGCAGTGGCGTGGCCGACGTCATCCGCTCGGTGCAGTTGACCGCCATGATCGGCGCGTCGAAGAGCTCGAGAAACTTGAGCGGATACGTGCGGCGGGCCAGGATGTAGAGGCTGCGACGAAACGGGCTCGTGGGCGTGGGCTCGGCCTTCGCCATCGAGAGACCGTCGGCCGGCGTCGTGATCGGCACCGGCGGGCCGCCCATCGTGCGATCGAGACCGCCGGAGACGGCGAGGATCGAGTCGCGCACGATCTCCGCCTCGAGCCGCCGCAGGTTCATCCGCCAGAGCAGGGCGTTGTCGGGGTCGATCCGGGCGGCGAGCGCCACGGCTGCATCCGCGGCCGTCGCGGTCGAGTCATCTCCCGTCGCCGGCTGCCGCCGCGAGGCCTGCCGGTAGGCCGTGGAGAGCATGATCTGGCGGTGGAGCCGCGTTGTGCTCCAGCCGTGCTCGACGAAATCCACCGCCAGCCAATCGAGCACTTCGGGATGTGTCGGCAGGCTTCCCGACCGGCCGAAATTTCCCGGCGTGGCCACGATGCCGCGGCCAAAGTGATGGTGCCAGACACGGTTGACATGCACACGTGCGGTGAGCGGATGGCCGGGGCTCGTGAGCCAGTTCGCGAGCGCGAGTCGTCGGCCGCTCGTCTGGCCCTGCGGCCCGACGGGCACTGATGGCGCAGAAGAGACCTCCATCTCGCCTGCAGTCGACCTCGTGGACGTGAGCCACTCCTCGATCGGCCTGGCCGACTCGCCCGGCGGCGCGAGCACCTCCGGAAATCCCGGCTGCACGAGCACGCCCGCCGCCGCCACGATCCCCCGGCGATGCACCCGCGAGACCGGCGGCTCGCCCATGTCCCAGAGGGCGGTGATCCGGCCGTACGACTTTTTCTGCTTGGCGAGCGCGTCGCGACTGGCCGCGAGATCAGCAAGCGTCTGCTTTTCATCGCCGGTCAGCGCCGCCTCGACGTCGGCCATCGGCAATTCCTGCGTCTTCGCGTCGAGGCCGAGGTCCTTCGCAACCTTCGCCACGAGCTCCTTCTGGGCCGCCGTCCGCTTCGTGGCCGCAACGAGCACCGCCTGCTTCGCGGGCTCGCGGTCGGCCTCGTGCAGGGCGGTGAGGCGGGCATCGAGCAGCCGCCGGCCGGCCGCGGCCCGCGTCTGGTCCTCCTGCGTCTTCGCGGCGGTGATCTGCCTGTCGAGCGCGGCGTTGTGCTCGTCGATCGCCTGCCGCTCGGCCGGTGACACGTCGGCGAGAAACCGCTGCTTCGGCGGCTTCCAGGCCGTCACGTTGTAGGCCGGCTCGAGGCAGGCCATGAGGCGGTAGTAGTCGCGCTGCGGCAGCGGGTCGTATTTGTGGTTGTGGCAGCGGCAGCAGTCCATGGTGAGGCCGAGGAGGGCCGTGGACACCATCGCCATCGTCTCGTTGAGCACCTCGTACCGTTTCTCGACGCCATACTGCGGCTCGTTGGTGTGGTCGTCCACCGTGCGCAGGAAGCCCGTCGCGGTGAGGAGCGCGAGCGTCTCGGGCGTGAAGCGATCGGCCGTCCGCCAGTCGACGAGCTCGTCGCCGGCGAGCTGCTCGATCAGGAATCGATCGAACGGCTTGTCGTCGTTGAACGCAGCCACGACGTAGTCGCGATACCGCCACATCGCCTCGTCGCTCGAGTAGATCGTGGCGAGGTCGATGTCGACCTTCGCGTCGACGTATCCGACGGCGTCGAGCCAATGCCGGCCCCAGCGCTCGCCATAGTGGGGCGACGCGAGCAGCTCGCCCACGAGCCGCTCGTAGGCGTCGGGCCGCTCGTCCGCCACGAACGCCTCCACGCGGGCCTGATCGGGAGGCAGGCCGATGAGATCGACCGTGGCCCGGCGGATGAGGGCCCGCTTCTCCGCGTCGGGCGACAACGTGAGCCCCTCGGCCTCGAGCTTCGCCAGCAGGAATGCGTCGATCGGCGTGCGCACCCGCTCCGCGGCCCTGACCACGGGCACGGCCGCCTGCCGCGGCGGCTGGAACGCCCAGAATTCCTGGTCCTGTTCCGTGATCTGGGCCCGCGGCGGAAGCTCGACCACCTGCTCCGACGCCGCCGCCCCGGCCCGCACCCAGCGGCGGAGCACGGCCAGGTCGCCGGCCGCGACGGCCGATTCGGGATCGGTGGCGGCATCGGGGGGCATCTGCCGCCGCGAGACGAGATCGACGAGCAGGCTCGCGTCGGGATCGCCGCGGACGATCGCCGCGCCGTTCTCGCCGCCGCGGAGGATCTCCGAGAGCGTCCGCAGGTCGAGCTGGCCCTCCTGCACGTCCTCGCCGTGGCAGTCGTGGCAGTGGCGGGCAAGGATCGGAAGGACGTGCGTCTCGAACGACGGGGCGGATGGCCAGCGCGGCTCCCGCACGGTGAGCCGCACCCCGAACCTGGTGCCGTCGCCATGGTGCGGTGTGGCCGTGCCGTCGGCCGCGGCATCGACGATGAAATAGACATGGTCGTCGGCCTCTACGGCGAGGTCGCGGATCTCGAAGCGGCCCTTTTGCGTGGGCGACCCGAAGTCGCTCTCGCCGCTGGCGAGCGAATGGGCCTCGAAGCCGCGGACCGGATCGGGGGCCGGCCCGCGCTCGACGTACCAATTGATCCGCGAGTTGACGCCGCAGCACGACTGGCCGTGTTCAAATATGCCCTCGATGTCGAGCGTGCCGGCGACGGGGCTCCGCCACGCGACGACGACGGCATGGTCGGGCCCCGGTGCCATGAGGAGGTCGCCGGGCTCGAAGACGAGCCCGAGATCCTGCTGCACGGTCACCCGGCCGATCGCCGGGGCGAGCGGCTGCTTCGCCTGGTAGGCCCAGCCGTCGAGACTGGCGGAGAAGAGTTTTTCGCCGGAGTCGCCGAGCGGCATATATTTCCCGTCGCGAAGCCACGTCCGCGACTCGACCGGCCCCGCGGAGGAGGTCGTCAGGCGGAAGTGCCACGTCGGCTCGTCGTGCTTGTCGAGCGCGGGATTCGCCCGCTCGGCTCCGGTGCGGAAGTCGTCGCCGAGCGACCACGACATCGCCTCCGGCGCGGCGGCGCGACCTGGCGCCGGGACGAGACCCACGACGGCCAGCCAGCCGACCATCCCGCGCACGCTGGGGAAGCGGATGAATCGCATCGCAGCTCCGACCACCGGAAACGCAGCACGGCTCGGCCCATCTTTTCGTATACCGTTTACGAAGCCCGCACCAAGCGGTCTCCGACCCCATCACGCCGCCCCGGTCAGGGGTGGCGCGCCGCCTCGTCGAGGTGCTGCGTAAGGATGCGGCGGACTTCCGCCACCGTCAGCGGATGGTGATGCACCTTCGTGTGCGTCGCCGGCACGCGGATCTCGCTCAGTGCCCACGGAGCGTGCGCGCTGGCCACCGACACGACGCAGTCATCGCGGCCGCCCGTGAGC
>JBJTBO010000200.1:0-3114 GCA_046091445.1 Planctomycetaceae bacterium
GGTGACGCTGCCGGGGCGATCGTGCTCTGTGACGCCGTCCGCAAGGCCGATGTCTCCGAGCAGCGTCGCGCGGAGGCCTTGCGTGGCGCCGTCCTCGCGCGGGGGGCCGAGGGCGTCCCCCTCGTCGTCGAACTGCTGCGCTCCCCCGCGCCGCGGCTCTTCAACATGGGGATCTTCACGGCCCGTGAACTCGGCACGGTGCCCAGCCGCAACGAGGCGCTCGCCGCGGCGGCGGATCGCATGCTCATCGACGAGGTTGCGGCGCTCCGCCGCGAGGGCAACGAGGTGCGCGGCGCGATGGTGATCGCCGCGCTCGCGGATCGCGGCGGTGCCGGTGCGAGCGCCGCGGCCTCGGCGGATCCGATCCGGAAGGCGCTGATCGAGACGGCGCGGACCGGGCCGCGGGCGATGCGGATGGCATCCGTCGCCGCCCTCGGTCGTGTGGGGGATGCGTCGGTGGTGGGCCCGCTGCTCGAGGTGGCGGCCACGGCGGACTGTGCCCCCGCGGTGCGGCTGGCGCTCGCGGCCCTCGGGGACCCCGAGGCGGACGCCGAGATCCGCAGGCGACTCGCCGGAGCGAACGAGACCGTGCTGCCGATGCTCGTCGGCATCGTGGGTGACCGGCGCATCGCCGCGGTGGCGGAGATCGTGCCGCTCGTCGAGCACCGCTCCGCCGAGGTTCGGTCCGCGGCCCTCGAGGCCCTCGGCGCCGTCGTCGATCTCGCCAATCTCGACGTCCTCATCCGCGCAATCGCACCCTCCGCACCGGGCGGGGGCAGCGACGCGGAACGGGCGATCGCCACGAAGGCACTGACGGAGGCGAGCATCCGCATGGAGGATCGCGAGGCGTGTGCGGCGAAGCTCACCGGCGCCCTGGCGGCTGCCGCCCCGCCGCAGCGCCTCGTGCTGCTCGACACGCTCGGCGAGGTGGGAGGCACGCGGGCGCTCGAGGCGCTCGCCGCCGCCGCCGCATCGTCCGACGAGGCGCAGCAGGATGCGGCCACCCGCCTCCTCGGCAAGTGGATGACCGCCGACGCGGCGCCGGTGCTCCTCGGGTTGTCCCAGCCCGATGCGCCGCCGCGATACCGCACGCGGGCGCTGCGCGGCTACCTCCGGATCGCACGGCAGTTCGTCCTGCCCGACGCGGAGCGGGCGGCGATGTGCCGCAGGGCGCTGGCCGCCGCCACCGAGGAGGTGGATCGCAAGGCGGTGCTCGAGATTCTCAAGCGGTACCCCGGCATGGCGACGCTCGAGGTGGCCCGCGAGGCCGCGAAGGTGCCGGGGCTCGAGGCGGACGCCACGGCGGTGGTGCGCGAGATCGAGCAGAAGATCGCCAAGCCCGCAACCTGACAGTCAGGATGGATCGAGCGCCGGTGCGCGCCGGCTCGGAATCACGGCCTGCCTCTGTCACCCCAGCACGCACGAGGAGCGCAGCGTTGAACGGCCGCGGGATCCGGCAGAGCGGTCTGGGCACGTCGATCACGAGGGTTTTGCGTGCGGCCCGGACGTGCCGCCTGGCGGCAGCGATCGTCATGGCGGTTCCGGTCCCGCTCTCGGTCTCGGCCGCGGTGGCGGCCCCGCCGCGCGACGTGACGTTTCGTCGGCAGGTGCTTTCGGAGCGGTTTCTCGCCGAGGGCTGCGACATGGCGGACTTCGACAAGGACGGCCACGTCGACATCACGGCCGGCTGGTTCATCTGGCACGGTCCCGACTTCATCCGCCGCACGGAGTTCACCGCGGCCCCCGACAACGCGTCGGGCCCGAGCAAGACGCCCTACGATCCGGCGCGCGGCTACTCCGACTACTTCCTGACCTACGCCCACGACTTCACCGGCGACGGGGCGAGCGACATCCTCGTCTTCGGGTTTCCGGGTGAGGCGGCGCTCCTGTTCGTCAATCCGCAGGGCCGCGATGGCCACTGGGAGAGGCACGCGATCTTCGACGTGGCCGATGGCGAGTCGCCCGATCTCGTCGACCTGACCGGCGACGGTCGGCCGGAACTGCTCGTGCACTCGAGCGACGCGAACAAGGCTCCCGAGGCCAAGGGCAAGGGAGGCGGCCAGCTGGGTTTCGTCGAGATCGACTGGGCCAACCCCACCGGCAAGGGTCGCTTCCGACCGATCACGCCCCGGTCGCCCGAGAACGACGCGAAGTACTTCCGCTATACGCACGGCTACGGTGCCGGCGACGTCAACGGCGACGGTCGCGTCGACATCCTCACGAAGGACGGCTGGTTCGAGCAGCCCGCCGACATCACGGCCGACTCGTTCTGGTCGTTCCACCCCGGTCCTTTCGCGCCGGCGGGCGGGCGCGGCGGCGCCCACATGCACGTGTACGACGTCAACGGCGACGGCCGCAACGACGTCGTCACGAGCTACGACGCCCACGGCTATGGCCTCGGCTGGTTCGAACAGAAGGCGGATGGGACGTTCACCGAGCACCGCATCGTCGGCAGCGCGCCGGCGGAGAATCCGCAGGGAGTGTCCTTCAGTCAGCTGCACGCGGTGCGGATGGCCGACATCGACGGTGACGGACTGTCCGACATCGTCACGGGCAAGCGCCGCTGGGCGCACGGGTCGAGCGGGGACGCCGAGCCGAATGCGCCACCGGTGCTCTACTGGTTCCGTCTCGAGCGCGACGGCAAGGGTGGTGCGACGTTCGTCCCGCATCTGGTCGATGCCGACAGCGGCGTCGGCACACAGGTGACCGTCGGCGATCTCGACGGCGACAAGCGGCCCGACATCATCGTCGCCAACAAGCGGGGCGTGGTCGCGTTCACGCAGGAGTGACCGGGCGGCCCACTTTTCCATGGCTCCCGGCCCGGTCAGGATGTATCTTTGAGGGGTCCGGGCGTTCCGCGTGAGGCGTCGAGCGGCCCGCCAACCGACACGGGGAGCCTGTCATGGGCCGCCGCTGCATCCTGCTCCTCGCGCTGGCGGTGATGGGCTCGGCTGCCGGTGCCGCGTGGGCCGCCGAGCGGCCCACGGCGGCCGCCGACGTCGCGGTCTTCGAGAACCGTATCCGCCCGGTGCTCGTCGCGCACTGCCTCGAGTGCCACTCGGCCGATGCGAAGGAACCGGGTGGCGGGCTCGTACTCGACCGGGCCGCGGGCTG
>JBJTBO010000201.1:0-2982 GCA_046091445.1 Planctomycetaceae bacterium
GCCTTTCCCTGACCCACGCTGGAGCGAGCCATGGCCACAGAGCTGCGTTTCGCGAAGACGCACGAATGGATCCGGCCGGACGCCGATGGCCTGGCGACCGTCGGCATCTCCGCCTACGCCGTCGAGGCGCTCACCGACCTCGTCTTCATGCAGTTGCCCGAAGTGGGCCGCCGGGTGAAGGCGGGTGAGTCGATCGGTGAGATCGAGAGCGTCAAGGCGGTGAGTGACTTCTACGCACCTATCTCGGGTGAGGTCGTCGCCGTCAATGCCGCCCTGCCCGATGCCCTGGAAACCCTGGGCCACGATCCGTACGGTGCGGGCTGGATCGTGAAGCTGCGGCCCGATGATCCCGCCGACATGGCCGGCCTGCTCACGCAGCCCGCGTACGACGCGCTCGTGAAGAGCGGGCAGCACTGACACCGTGGGCAGGCTCTCGATCTGGTGGGACCAGGCGGCCGACGGCCCGACGAACATGGCCGCGGACGAGGTGCTCGCCGCCGAGGCGCGGAGGCGGGTCCAGCCACTCGTGCGGCTGTATCGCTGGGACTCGCCGACCGTGTCGCTCGGCGCCTTTCAGCCGATCGCCGAGGCGCGGTCGCTCGGGATCGTGCCGGGACACGGCATGGTGCGCCGCCCGAGTGGCGGTGGTGCGATCGTTCACGGGACCGACATCACCTACGCGGTCGCCGTCCCGGCCGGACATGCGTGGTCGCGATCACCCGAGGTCCTCTACCGCGCCGTCCACCGTCCACTGGTCGCGGAGCTCGTGTCGCGCGGTGTGGACGCGCGGCTCCACGAGGACGGGGACGCGCCCTCGCAGGGCATCGCCGATGCGTTCTTCTGCTTTTCGCGTCGGTCCCCCGGAGACGTGGTCGTCTCCACCGGCTCGGCCGGTGATCCGCCGGCGGATGCGAAGGTTCTCGGCGGGGCCCAGCGCCGCCAGAGCGGGGTCGTCATCCAGCACGGCAGTCTGCTCCTGCGCTCCAACGTCACCGCCCCGCCCGCGTGGCGTCACCCGGGCATCGGAGACGTCGGCCTCGCCATCACGGACGACGGCGTCGACCTCGCCTCGGCGTGGATGACCCGCCTCGCAGCCGCACTCGCCAGCGACCTCGACTGGGAGGCGGGGCCGTTCCTCGCCGACCGCGGCCGGCGGACGGAGGCCGACGCCGCCCTGGTGCGGTACCGCGAGGCGCGCTGGTACGAGCGGCGTTGACCCCGCGTCACGTCCCCACCACCGTTCGTCGCGTCGGGGTGTTGCGGGCGCCCCTCGTGGCAGTATGCTCTCGATGGAGAGCGCTCGTGCACGGCACGAATGCCGCTCGTTGAGTCCGAACGTGCGGCGAAGGTGCGGCGATGATGGTCAAGCTGATCGTCGTGTCGGGCAAGAGCGCGGGCCGATCGATCGCCGTCAAGCGATCCAAGTTTCTCATCGGCCGCGCGGACGAGTGCGATATCCGCCCCCTCAGCGAGGAGGTGAGCCGGCGGCACTGCGCGATCATCGTCGGCCCCGAGTCGGTCTTCGTCGAGGATCTCGGGAGCCGCAACGGCACGTTCGTCAACGGCGAGCGGATCGCGGAACGGACGCAGGTGACGGATGGCGATGCCGTCCGGGTCGGGAGCCTCGAACTCCGCGTCTCGTGCACGCGGCAGGCTGCGGCGGGCAGCGACGACGACGTGTCGAAGTGGCTGATGAACGAAGCCGACGCCGGCGACACGACCACGACCACACGCACGCTCGCCGCGCACGATCCCCGGCCCGGCGACACCGCGGCGGGCGGTGGTGACGACGACACCATCGCCGGAGCTGGCACCGGATCCGTGGCCGGGGCCACGCACGGAGGCCAGGAGGGCGAGCGGACCGCGGTCCCTGGCGCGCCGGCCACTCGGGGCGATTCGACGACCCTTCGGACCGCGGCCGCCGAGGCGGCCAAGGCGAGTCGCGCCGCGCCGGCCGGCTTGCCACAGCAGCAGTCGAAGGCGGATTCCTCGAAGGACGCGGCTGCCGAGGCGCTCAAGAAGTTCTTCGACAGCCGCTCGTAGACGGCGGATGCCACGGGCCCGCTGTCGGTCCGGGCGTGCCCTCGTGCATGCCGGGCGTCCCGCGCGTCCTTCCACGCGGCACATCCGTCACCGCCCGCAAGGCCGGCACCGGACAACCCGCCGGGTTTTCGAAAAACGCGCAGCTTCCGCAGCCGGCATCGTGCATCGTTCCAGCAGAGTCTTCCCGGTCGGCGGAGTCAGCCGCGACCGGAAAAAGGCCGGCCGGACCCAGGCCCCCCAACGCACGCCCTCCAACCCCCGCTCGAGAGGATCCGCAGCATGTCCGCCACGTTGCCCCAAGCCCCCCGCTTCGCCCGCCGCGCCGTCGGAACCTGCCACCCTCCGAAAGCGGGCCGGCGCCGCAAGATCGACCCGACCACCTGCGAACGGGATTACGGGCCCGAGGAACTCGACTTCATGCGGGCCATCGAGGCCTACAAGCGATCGAGCGGCAGGCAGTTTCCGACCTGCAGCGAGATCCTGGAGGTCGTCCGTTCCCTGGGATACCGTCGGGCCGATCTGGCGTGATCCGGGGCGGAGCATGCGGGCCGGTCTTGTCTCGGTGATCGGGAGGCCGATAGGGTCCGCCCGCCATGCCAGGAGACCCGCCGTGACCGCGTGCGGGCGCGCCGTGACCGCCAGCCGATGGAATCCAGGTTCCGCGCCGACTCGTTCCACAGCGACGGTCTCGCCCTCCGCGCGGGGCCGCCGGTCGATCCGCGAGTGCCGCATCGCGTCGGCCTCGTGCCCCGGCGTCATCCTGACTCTCGGGCTGCTCGTGGCCCCGCTCATGGCCGCCGGGGGCTGCAGCCGGATGAGACAAAACGACAACTCCGAAGGGGTCCGGCTCTACCAGCAGGGCAACTATCTGGGCGCGGTGAATCACTTCCAGCAGGCGCTCGCCAAGCAGCCCGGGGACCCCGACTGCTTCTACAACCT
>JBJTBO010000202.1:0-5826 GCA_046091445.1 Planctomycetaceae bacterium
CGCACGCTCGGGTCGTTGCGCCGGCCGCACTCCATGAGTTCCGCGGCGGTGCCGTGATCGGCGATCTTCGTGTTGAGCGAACGGATGACGGCCGTGTGTCGCATCCGCTGCGCGAGGCCGGGCAGGAGCTCGCTGATGTGAATGCCGGGCACGTCCGTGGGAATCGCGCGGAACGGGCCGCCGGTCTTCACGCCCGGCTTCGGGTCCCACGTCTCGAACTGGCTGGCACCTCCTGCCAGCCACAGGAGGATCACCCGCCGTTCCTGCTTCCGCAGCTCGGCCGCGAACGCGGGCGAACGGAGCAGGCGGATCGCGGACATGTCGGCCACGAGCGGAGACGCCACACCGGCCGCTGACATCGCGAGCAGACGGCGACGCGAGATGCCCGACCCGGGCTGTGCCACACCCGAGCCCTGCGGGTGGACCGTGGTCCCGCGACCTGTGTGATCGGGATGCATGGAGGCGATCCTTGGGTACCGTGGGTAGGTGTCGAACGGTGGGGAGTCGGGAGCCGGTCGGCCACCTCACCCGGGCTAGCGCGCGAAACGGGCCTCCGGCCCGGCGATCAGCGCCCACGCGAGCGACCGAATCGAGCCGAGCCGGTCATCGGGGTGGCGTGCCAGCCACTCCGTCGCGGCGGCCGCCTCGTCCGCCGATGGATCACGGGTCAGGACGGATCGCCACACATGACGGACGATCGCGTCGTCCGTCGCGGACGCCTTGAGCCGGCCGACGAGCGAGTCACCCGTGTCGCGGAGCAGGTCGTTCTGCACGCGCTCGTTGTTGCTCATGAAGAGCGCCTCGTCCACGGCGACCTGGAAGCCCTCGACCGGGTACTCGAACTCCCGCACCCACCCGCCGGCCTGATTCTCGAGGTCGAGCCGCTGCCTGGACCACGCTCCCCCGGGCTCGGCCGCCGTCGCGACGTCCATCGCCGTTCCGCGGGACGCGACGAGGAGGCTCGTCGCCATCTGGCGCGGGGTCAGTGGCCGCGTGGCCGCCAGGGCGTAGCTCGCGGGCGGCGGTGGCGTGTCGGCCGATGTCCAGCGGCTGCTCCGCGCATAGGCGTCGCTCAGGACGATTCCGCGCACCAGCCGTCGCAGGTCGTAGCGATGGTCCACGAGGTCCCGCGTGAGCCAGTCCATCAATTCGGGATGGCTGGGAGGATTGCCCGCGTGCATCTGGTCGGGTGGGTCGACGAGCGCCACGCCCATCAGCCGCTGCCAGATCCGGTTGACGATGTTCCGGGGAAAGAACCGCTGCTCGGTGTCCTTGAGCGCCGCCTCCACGAGCTCGCGCCGCGGGCTGAAGTCGGGGAAGATGACGTAGCCGACCTTGTCCGACTGCTCCATCTTCCGCAGCTGCTCCTCGAGCCGCTTGCGCTCCTCCTCGGTGAACGTCGGTGACCGGTCCTCGATCGTCACCCCGTTGAGGAACGTGAGGGAGGCGGTCTTGTCCTCGCCGGCGGTCGTCTTGAACGTCACCTGGCCGAAGGGCCGCTCCGTCACGACGTTCTGCCGCGTCATGAACGTGCGGCTGAAGAACGCCTGCATCCCGTAGAAGTGCTGCTGCTGCCACCGATCGACCAGTGGATGGTCATGGCACTTCGCACACGACACGTTGACCCCGAAGAGCAGGATCGCCGTGTCGTTGGTCAGCTCGTCCACGTCCCGCACGCGGCTGCGCACGAAGTGGACGGCGCCCTTCTCCGGGCCTTCGGATGGGCGGGCCGCCATCAGGTCGCGGAACATCTGATCCCACGAGCGGCGCGACTGCACGGCCCAGAGCAGGTAGTCACGAAACTCGCCGTTGTGCGGATTGTTCGGCAGGAGGAGCTCGTCGAGCCCGTTGCGCAGGTGCAGGTCGAAGTCCACGAGGGCCATGAGATGGTCGACCATCGCGAGGCGGCGCTCGGCCTCGGGCAACGATTCAAGCCACTCGTATTCGGCGAGCGTGGGGATGCGGCCGGCCAGGTCGAGCGCCGTGCGACGCAGGAGGGTGGGCCAGTCGGCGGCCGGCGCGGCCGTGATGCCGGCCTTCTCCAGGTGCTGCCCGACGGCGTGGTCGATCGCCCGTGGAGGATCCGTGGTCGCGGGCAGCCATTCCGCAGCCCCGGCGGGAAGCGAGCCCGTCGCGGGGCCGAGGCCGACGAGGAGCACCATGCGGCAGGCGAGTCGACAGGTGGGTCGCATGGTGGGCTCGACCGGACGCAGGACTCTCGACGTGGCGGCAGGATCGGGCGGCAGCCCGACGGCGTCGAACCAGACTCTCGTAAGGATAGCCACAAAAAGCCTCCGGTCCCAAGGGGAACGCCGCCCGGTCGCCGAGCCCCGGAACGCTCCTGATCCGCCGCACCCGGACGGCATGCCGTGGCCACCATGGGCAGTGCCGGCTGTTCCTCGGCCATGCCATGTCCCCCGACCGTCTGGCGAATCCTGCCGCGCACGTCGACAATCCACGCGACATCGCATCACCTCGGAGGACCGTTCATGGCTCGACCGGCCGTCATCACGCTGTTCATGCTGTTCATGGGGCTGGTGCTCTCCGGACCGCTGCACGCCGCACCGCTCGTATCCGCCGGTGACCGTGTCGCGATCGTCGGCGACTCGATCACGGAGCAGAAGCTCTACAGTCGCTACGTCGAGTGCTATCTCCTCGCCTGTGCGGGTATTCCCGATATCCACGTCATGCAGTTCGGTTGGGGAGGCGAGACGGCGGGCGGCTTCGCGAATCGCGCGGTCAACGACCTTCGTCCGTTTGGGCCCACCGTCGTGACGCTCTGCTACGGCATGAACGACGGCGGATATCAGCCGTGGAAGCCCGAGATCGGAGCGGGCTACGAGAAGAACATGCGGGCCGTGCTCGCCCGCCTCGGCGACCTCGGGGTCCGGCGGGTCGTGATCGGATCGCCGGGCGCGGTGGACACGCACTTCTTCCGCCCAGGCCAGGCCATGGGCGACCGACCGGCGCACGAGGCCTACAACGACACGCTCGCCCACCTGCGCGACATCGATCGGGCGCTCGCCGCCGACGCGAAGCACGCGTTCGCCGATGTCCACGGGACGATGCACGACGCCATGGGGAAGGCGCAGGCGGCGCTCGGGACGAGGTACGACGTGTGTGGCGGTGACGGATTCCATCCCGGCCCCAACGGGCAACTCCTCATGGCCGAGGCCTTCCTGACGGCACTCGGACTCGACGGGGCGATCGGCACCGTGACGATTGACTGGAAGTCTGGTGCCGAGCCGCCGACCGCCGGTCACACGATCGTGTCGAAGAGCCACACGGCCGACATGAGCACGGTCGAGCTGGCCAGCACGCGCTGGCCCTTCTGCTTCGAGGGAGACCCGCGGGCGAGCGGTGGGACGCGGAGCATCGTGCCGTTCACGCCGTTCAACGACCGACTCAACCGCTTCGTGCTCGTCGTGCGGAATCTCGACCGGGCGAGGGCCGCCGTGACGTGGGGCTCCGAGACGAGGGAGTTTTCGCGGGACGAGCTGGCGGCCGGCGTGAACCTCGCCGCTGCATTCCCGAGCACGCCCTTCGATCAGCCCTTCGCCGCGCTCCAGGCGGCCGTGGCCCAGAAACAGGGGTTCGAGACCACCCTTATCAAGCAGGTGGTCACGAACTTCCGGCTCGTCCCCGGCATCGAGGCCGATGCCGAGGCCCGGCGGGCGGCAGACGTGCTGATCGATCGCCTGCTAACGCGATGGCGGGAACTCGACACCGCAGCCCACGCCCGCGTCGTCCCCGTGTCCCACACGATCACCGTCAAGTCGGTGCCCTGACCACACCCGAGCGGCGGCTCGCGAATTCATGTCTGGATGGCACGGGAGTTGCTCCTTGAGCGCTGTCGCAGGGGGGCCGTTGGGTATCAGCGGCGGCGACACCGGGGGAGCCCGGTACGATTCGCCGCGAAATCAGCGGCCACGCAGCGAAACACGCAGCGAAAGGAGACGAGTCATGGCACGGTCGTCGAGTGTCTCATTTTGGTCCCGCGCGAGTCAAAATGCGTCGCGCGTCGCAAAACGCCGCCCGCCTCGGACCGGTCGTCTCGCTTTGGAATCGCTCGAATCGAGGCAGATGATGGCCGCGACGCCGACCGGCCACATGCGGGTGGGGATGAATCTCGAGAACGTCGTGGACTGGTCGCCGGCCTGGACGTTCACCGACGTCTTCCAGGCCTCGCGGGGCTGGATCACCCACGGGGTCAACACGGCCACCGGCCAGACGACGTGGGATATCGGTCAGACGAACCCCGTCGCCGTGGACTCGAACGGCAACGTCACCCGCCTCGCGACATTCACCAACGCGGCCGGTCAGACGATCCGTCAGATGGCCGGCACGCTCATGTTCCGCGAGCTCGGTGGGGCGTATCCGGCGGGCACCTACCGTGCGGAGTGGGAGGGAACGGGCCGCGTGACGTTCGGCATGGATGCACGCGTCGCCTCGAGTGGACGGACGGCTGCGGGGATGAACTTCGCCGATCTGACGGTCACCCCGGGCGATGGAGGCATCTACCTGCGGATCGAGGAGACGACCCCGTCGGACCCAGTCCGCAACTTCCGCGTCTGGATGCCCGACTGGCAGGGGCAATCGTTCGCCGGGCAACGCTGGCAGCCGGGGGCTTCCTTCTCGCCCTTCCATCCCCTGTTTCGCGAGCGACTCGCGCCGTTCGGCGTGATCCGCTTCATGATGGCGCAGGAGACCAACACGTCGGACATTCGCACGTGGGCCGATCGACGCGACGCCCGCGACATCCGGCAGAGCTCGGGCATCGGTGGCTCCCGGAGCGAGCCGCTGGCCAACGGCATGTCGGTGGAACACATGGTGCAGCTGGCGAACGACCTCGACGCCGATCCGTGGTTCAACATGCCGCACATGGCGGACGACACATTCGTGCGGAACTTCGCGACCTACGTCCGTGACAACCTCGAACCGGGCCGCACCGCCTACGTCGAGTGGTCGAACGAGATCTGGAACTTCGCCTGGGGCTTCGAGGCGACGCAGTGGGTGGCCGAACAGACCCGGCTGCCGGAGAACGCGGGGCTCTCGCACTGGCAGGTCGCCGGCCGCGAGGCCAAGCGCGACATGGACATCTGGACTCAGGTGTTTTCGGGACAGACGCAGCGCATCGTGCGGGCGGCCGGCGGGTTTTCGGCGAACGATTGGGTGACCGCGAGGATTCTCGAAAGCATGGAGGGCTCGTTCGACGCCATCGCGATCGCGCCCTACTTCAGCCCGTCGGGCCAGCAGCGTGACGGCTACACGGCGTCCACGAGCGTGGATCAGGTGCTCGCCGACACCCGCGCGGGGATCGATTTCTCGGTGCAGAACGTGACGGCCCATCAGGCCCTCGCCGACACCTGGACGGGCCGTCTCGGCCGCGACATCCAGCTCCTCGCCTACGAGGGCGGCCATCACCTCGACGGCCGAGGCGCGCCGTACCAGAACGTCTTCTACGCGGCCGCCAATGACCCGCGGATGGGCGACCTCTACCGCGAGTATCTCCGCAGGGTCGATGCGGCGGGGCTCGACCTCTACGTTGATTTCACGTTCACGGGCCGAGCCGGTGCGTCGCAGTGGGGGGATTTCGCCAAACTGCATCGGATGGACCAGCCGCTCGCCACGGCACACCGCTACAACGCCGTCGTCGCCGCAGCGAACGGATCACTGTGGGGGCCCGCGCCGACACCTACGCCGACACCTACGCCGACACCTACGCCGACACCTACGCCGACACCTACGCCGACACCTACGCCGACACCTACGCCGACACCTACGCCGACACCTACGCCGACACCTGCCCGGACGCAGTCGATCGCC
>JBJTBO010000203.1:0-3083 GCA_046091445.1 Planctomycetaceae bacterium
CCCCGGTGGCCGCGCGGGCGTCCGCCGTGCCGCCGGAGCCGGCGGCCGGCGCGGCCGCGGGAACCGCCGTGGAGCCGGCGGGGCCGGCCGTGCGCAGGCTGGCGCGAGAGCTCGGGGTCGATCTCGCCGGCGTCCGTGGGACGGGTCCGGGCGGGCGGATCGTGCGCGAGGACGTGGTCGCCGCCGTGCGTCAGGCGGGCGGGCGCTCGACCGCCCGGCCGTCGGCCGCCACGGACCGGGACGAGTGGGGCCCCGTGCGCCGCGAGCAGATGTCACGCATGCGGAAGACGATCGCCGCGAACATGCTGCGCAGCGTCCAGGAGATTCCCCACCTCACGAACTTCGACGATGCGGACGTCACCGAGCTCGAGCAGCTGCGCAAGGCCAGCGCGCCGGAGTACGCGAAGAGCAACCTCAAGCTCACCGCGCTGGCGTTCGTGATCAAGGCGGTCAGCCTCTCCCTGCGGCAGCATCCCGCCATCAACGCGTCGATCGATCCCGAGAAGGGCGAGATCGTCTACAAGGAGTATGTGAACATCGGGCTCGCGGTGGACACGCCCCGGGGTCTCGTCGTGCCGGTGCTGCGAGAGTGTGATCGCATGAGCATCCCCCAGGTCGCGCAGGCGATCGCCGACACCGCCGAGAAGGCGAAGAACGCGCAGTACGGGATCGAGGACCTGCGCGGGGGCACGTTCACGATCAGCAATCTCGGCGCGGTCGGCGGTGCCTATTCGACGCCGATCATCAACTGGCCCGAGGTGGCCATCCTGCTCCTCGGACGGTCCCGAAAGATGCCGGTCGTCCACGAGGATCGCATCGAACCCCGGCTCATGATGCCGCTCTCGCTGTCCTACGATCACCGCATCGTGGACGGCGCGATGGCGGCGCGGTTTCTGAACGAAGTCATCGGCTATCTCGAGAGCCCGGGCCGGCTGCTGCTGGCGATGTGACGGCGGAGATGCCGATGGCCCGCCGCCCATCGGGCGGGGCGTGGCACGTGGACCCGAATGAACCCGGAAGAGTGAATCCCGGACCGTGAGCACCATCGACGACATCGACTCGGCCGGCACGGCGAGCCTGGCTTTTCTCGAAGACCTGTTCGAGCAGTATCGGTCCGACCCCGACAGCCTCTCGCCCGACTGGCGGGCGTACTTTCGTTCGCTCGAGACCGGCGGCGCGTCCGGGGGCAACGGGCATGCCCGTCCGGCCGGCGCCGGGATGGCCGTGCGGAGTGTGCCGAACGGGGCCGCGCTGCCGCCGGCCGCCGCACGCAAGTTCGTCGCTCCGGACCAGATCGCCACGGGGCACGCCGTGGCGATGGCCAACGGCGAGGTGCATCTGCCCGCAGCCCCGGCCGGCGAGGCGATGCCGCTGCCGCTGCCCCCCGCGGCGGATGGCACGGCGGGCGAGGAGCGCGTGGCGTTCCTGCAGGATCGCGTCGACCAGCTCGTGCGGGCTTTCCGGGTGCGCGGCCACCTGATGGCCGAGATCGATCCGCTCGGGAGGCCGCGTCCGGGCCTGCCCGAGCTCGACCCGGCCTTCTACCGGCTCACCGACACCGACATGGATCGGTCGTTCTCCACCGACACGATCGAGGGTCCGCGGTCGATGTCGCTGCGGCAGATCCTCAAGCGGCTGCGGAACACCTACTGCCGATCGATCGGCGTCCAGTTCATGCACATGGACGATCTGCGCTCCCGGCAGTGGCTCCAGGTGCGCATGGAGGGGTGTGAAAACCGCATCCAGCTCGATCGACGGCAGCAGCTCCGCATCTACCGGCAGATGACGACGGCCGCCGTCTTCGAGGAGTTCATCCAGAAGCGATTCCTCGGCGCCAAGAGCTTCTCGCTGGAGGGCTCGGAGAGCCTGATTCCACTGGTCGAAATGGCGATCGAACGGGCCGCGTCGCAGCAGATCGGCGACATCGTGCTGGCGATGGCCCACCGCGGGCGGCTCAACGTGCTCGCGAACATCATGGGCAAGAGCCCGCAGAAGATCTTCCGCGAGTTCGCCGACATGGATCCGGAGCTGCACGTCGGCCGGGGCGACGTGAAGTACCACCTCGGCCACTCCACCGACTACCAGGCGGCCAACGGGCGGAGCGTGCACCTGACGCTCTGCTTCAATCCGAGCCATCTCGAGTTCGTCAATCCGGTGGCGCTCGGGCGGATGCGGGCGCGGCAGGACCGGTTCGGCGACCCGGGCCGCCAGGGCGGCATGGTGATCCAGATCCACGGGGATGCGGCGTTCGCGGGCGAGGGGATCATCCAGGAGACGCTCAACCTCTCCGAGCTCGACGCCTACCGGGTGGGCGGCACGCTGCACGTGGTGGTGAACAACCAGATCGGCTTCACCACGGGGCCCGGCGAGGCGCGGAGCTGCATGTACGCCACCGACGTGGCGAAGATGCTCCAGATCCCCATCTTCCACGTGAACGGCGAGGATCCCGTGGCGGTGGCGCAGGTGGTCAACCTGGCGATGGACTTCCGGCGGGAGTTCCAGCGTGACGTCGTGATCGACATGTACTGCTTCCGCCGCCGGGGCCACAACGAGGCCGACGAGCCGGCCTTCACGCAGCCGGCGCTCTACCGGGTGATCGAGCGCCGGCCGAGCGTCCACGAGAGTTCTCTCGAGAAGCTGCTGAAGCTCGGCGAGGTCACCCGCGACGAGGCCGCGAAGATCGTCGAGGAGCAGCAGGCGAAGCTGGCGGCCGACCTGTCGGTCGCGAAGAGCGAGGAGTTCGTCCACCGCACGGAGGTCGGAGGTGTCTGGGCCTTCTACATCGGCGGACGGGAGCGGGAGGCGGCGGACGTCGACACAGGCGTGCGACGTGAGGTGCTCGAGGACCTGCTGCGGAGGCTCGTGGCCCTGCCCGACGGGTTCCAGCCGCATGCGAAGATCGGGAAGTTCCTGGAAAACCGCCTGCAGATGGCCGCGGGTGCCGCGCCGCTCGACTGGTCCGCGGCCGAGGCGTTGGCGCTCGCGACGCTCGCCACCCAGGGGCTGCGGATCCGGCTCACGGGCCAGGACAGCCAGCGGGGCACGTTCAGCCATCGCCATGCCGTCATCCATGACGCCGTGAC
>JBJTBO010000204.1:0-11135 GCA_046091445.1 Planctomycetaceae bacterium
GCGGGGGACATGATTGCGGGGGGACGGTAGGCGTGGCCGGCGACGCCGTCCAGACCAGAAAGGCCGCTCCGCTCGAGGCGGCATGCCGTCCCGGAGCCGATGGCCGGCGCGGTCGGGGAAGCCGGGGAAAGGTGGGGGAGACCGCCCGACACGCCGTCAGCGTGCCGGCCGTGCCATGCCGTGCCGGTCACGACCTCCTACACTGCATGGACGGATCCCGGGGCCGAGTCTGTGCAATCGATGATGGACGACCGTGCGATGCCCAGGGCCGTCGTCCTCGGGGCAGGCATGGCCGGGCTCGCGGCGGCAGAGTTGCTTGCGGAGTCCCACTGGAAGGTCACCGTCATCGACGCGTCGGGGCGGCCCGGCGGCGTGCTGGGAACCCGCCGGGAGGACGGCTGGCTGGTCGAACGGTCGGCGGACACCTTCCTCGCGGCCCGGCCCGAGGTCATCGACATGGTCGCGCGGATCGGCCTGTCCGACGCGCTCGTGGGCGTGACGCCCGAGGTGCGGCGGGCGCTCGTGTGGCACGGCGGCCGTCGAATACCCGCCCCGGATGGCTTCCGTCTTCTGGCGCCCGGCAGCGTCGGGGGCATCCTGCGCACGCCGCTGCTGTCTCCGGCGGGGCGGCTGCGGGTGCTCGCCGAGCGGTTCGTCCCGACGCGATCTCGGCCGCACGAGGCGGCCGACGACGATGAATCGCTCGAATCATTCGCGGTGCGTCGCCTTGGCCGCGAGGCGTTCGAGAACCTCGTGCAGCCGCTCGCGGCTGGAATCTGGACGGCGGACCCGGCACGCCTCGGGATGGCGGCCGCCTGCCCCGAGTTTTTCGCCATGGAACGTGACGCCGGGAGCCTGTGGGCCGGAGAGCGTGCGCGACTCGCGGCTCGCGCGACCGCCGACGCAGGTGACTCCTCGCGTCGTGGCGACCATGGCACGGTGGGTGCCAGGTATGGGCAGTTCCTCACGCTCGTGGACGGCATGGAGTCGCTTCCCGTCGGGCTGGCGGCGCTGCTGCGGGCCAACGGCGTGACCTTCGTCACGGCGCGGGCGACCGCGCTGGCCAGGCGCACGACCCACTGGCGGGTGGAGGGATCGGGTGACGATGGCCCCGTCATCCACGAGGCCGACGCCGTCGTCGTCGCGCTCCCCGCAGCGGCGGCGGCGACGCTGGTCCGTGGCGAGGATCCCGTCCTGGCCGCGGAACTCGCCGCGATCGAGTACGCGGGCTCGGCGATCGTTTCGCTGGGCTTCGCTCGCGGCGATGTGGCGCATCCGCTCGACGCAGCCGGCATGGTGGTGCCGCGGCGCGAGGGCCGGCGGGCCCTGGCGCTGAGTTTCTCGAGGTCGAAGTTTCCGGCGCGGGCTCCGGAGGCGGCGGTTCTCGTGCGCGTGTTTCTCGGGGGGGCCCTCGATCCCGAGGTCGTTCATCTCGAGGAGGCACCGCTCGTGGACCTGGCTCGGCGGGAAGTCGAGGTGCTGATCGGGGCACGGGGGCGGCCCCGGCTGACGCACGTCGAACGCTGGCACGGAGCGATGCCCCAGTATCACGTCGGGCACGCGGCCCGCGTCGGGCGTCTCTCGGCCGCGGTCGGCCGTCTTCCCGGTCTGGCCCTCGCGGGCGCCGCCTACGAAGGGGTCGGCATTCCCCAGGTCATCGCGTCGGGCCGCAGGGCGGCGGAGCGGGTCGTCTCCTCCGCGGCGCTCCCACGGGCCGGCGTGCGGTAGCCCACGCCGGACTACTTCTTCTTCGCCGCCGGCTTGGCGGCGGCCGCCCCCTCGGCCTCTTCCTTCTTGGGCTTCTTCTTTTTCATCGACATCTTCTGCACGCGCACCTTAGGCAGGCCGAGTGGGCTGCGGCCGTCACCCCAGAGATCCTGCTCCTTGAGTCTCGCGATGCGTTCGGCGCGCGTAAGCACCCCGCGAACGTTGGAGGCACCCTTTCGCACGCGCAGGCTCTTGTCCATCGTCATGGCCGTCTCTCCGGTCGGAAGCTCGTGTCAGCGGAAAGCGTAGGGAGGCCGGGGGTTCCGATCAAGGTCCGGGCCGATTCAGCATGTCACCTTCACGATTTGGCGGAGGAAGTCCTCCATGGCGGATGGGCGGTCGCCCGGGTCGGCCGCGAGGCAGGCCATGATCGCGTCGGCGAGCGCCGCGGGGGCGTCCTGCCAGTGTGCACGGATGTCCTTGGGGGTGGTGTCGTGCGCGAGCGCCGCCCGTCCGCTCGATCCCCGGGGCCAGGGCAGTTCGCAGGTGCAGATCTCGTACGCCGTCACGCCGAACGAGAAGACGTCGAGACGCCTGTCGGCCTGCCGTCGCCGCACCACCTCGGGCGCCATGTAGTTCGGGCTGCCGATGCGGTTCCCCGGCTGCATGAACACCGGCTTGTCGGGCACGGCCAGTCCGAAGTCGAAGAGCACGAGCGTGCCGTCGGGTCGAAGGATGAAGTTGCGGGGGCAGATGTCCCGATGGACGTAGCCGGCCGCATGGACGGTGGAGACGGCCGTCGCCGCCTGACGCACGAGGTCGAGACGCTGCGCCGGCGAGAGCGGCGTGCGTGCCATGAGCAGGCCGTGCAGCAGCGTCCCATCGATGAATTCCTGCAGCACGAAGGGGGCACCGTCGCTGGACACGCCCCACTCGAAGGTGCGCACGACGTTGGGTCCGCTGATCGCGAGCCCGATCTCCCCCTCGCCGGGCTTGCCCAATCCTCGGTAGCGGGC
The DNA here is from genome assembly GCA_046091445.1 of Planctomycetaceae bacterium. GTDB lineage: Bacteria > Planctomycetota > Planctomycetia > Pirellulales > UBA1268 > QWPN01. Next base: position 2,724 of record JBJTBO010000204.1, read on the forward strand.
CTCGATCGGTTCGCTCTTGAGCCGGTCGATCAGCTTGAGTCCGCGCAGCTCGCCGGAGACGTTGTCTCGAACCTTGTAGAAGGTCGACATCGTGCCGACGCTGCTCTCGCGCAGTCGCTCGAATCGTCTGTCGAGATCGACACGCGTCGGCCGTGCCCTCCGTCCTGCGAACAGCCGCGAGAAGAAGCCCATGCCGCACGTCGGGGTGGTCAGGTCTGCTTGAGGGCGGCGAGTTCGGCATGGGCCGCGGCGAGTTCGCGCTCGAGCCGCGGCACCTCCGCGGGGTCGTCCGGCTGGCGTTTGGCCCCGGTCAGCTGCTGCTGGAGCTTCGCGATCTTCTGGTGGAGCACCTCCATGCGCTTCTTCTGCTTCTTGTCCACGGGTGTCTCACCTCCACACGCGTCTCCGATTCCCGGACTGCGGCCACCCGACCGCGGTCGAGATCGGACTTCTGTCGCTCATGGTCGTGCCCGCGCCGGGGGCTGTCGGGGCGGCGCGTCGATCAGTCGGCCGGTTCGGTCGGCGATGCGGCCTCCCGCGGCGAGGCGTCCGCCGGCTCGCTCGTCGCTCCGCCGACCCGGTCGTCTCCGTCCGGTGCATCGCGGCGCGGTCGGTCGGAGTCGCCCGAGGCGTCGGTGCGGGGGTCGGCACCGGCATCGTTCAGGGCCGTGGAGGGCGCCGACGTCATCGACACCCCGCCCCCCGAATCCGCCAGGTTCTCGCCGGTATGGAGGTTGCGCATCCAGCTCGAGATCATCACCACCGCGAGCATCAGCCCGATGGTGACCGACAGCCACGTGGCCCGATTGTCCCGCAACCACTGCGTTCCCGCTCCGCGTCCGACGAGTCCGCTGGCGAGGTAGAACGCCACCATCGCGAGCAGGAACTTGACGCCGAAGAGCGCGTGGTAGCCGTTCGCGGCCATCCATCGTCCCTCGCCCCATCCCTCCGCCTTCACGCGGGAGTTGAACAGCAGAAAATTGGCCAGGCCGCTGGCGAGCAGCACGGTGATGGCCGCGATGACGAACGGCAGCCACTTTCGTCGCACGGCATCGTGCACGCGATCCCGGGTCGATGCGTCGAGTTCCGAGATCGCCGGCAGCAGCGCGAAGCGGGCGAAGACGAGGCCGCCCATGGCGATCACCGCCCCGAGCACGTGAGCCCATCTCAGGGCGAGGAGAGTCGGATCCATCGTGAGCCTTCGGGGGTGGCCGCGGGGGAGGCACATCCCCGCGGAAGCGGAATCGTGGAATGAGCACCGCCGGGAGGGCAGGGGGGAACGCGGCTGCAAATGCGAGCCGCATCGCGGCATGACGCCCCGGCCCGCTCGCAGCTGATCTCTGGAAATGCTACCGGATCGTCCAGCGACACCCAAGCGGCCAAGGCCATCCGCCCGGCAGTACCCCGGTTCACGACGATAGAATCGGGTGGTATGCCATCCGCCGAGGACCATGACGACGCGCTCGAGGACTTCCTGATGGAGCGGCTCGCGGGAGGTGGCCCGCACGACCGCTGGATGCGGCTGGCACTCGAGGAGGCGCGGGCGGCGGCGGATGCGGACGAGGTGCCGGTCGGTGCGGTGGTGGTCGCCGGCGGCCGGGTGATCGCCGCGGCACACAATCAGCGCGAGCAGCTGCTCGACCCGACCGCGCATGCCGAGATGATCGCCCTGACGCAGGCGGCCGCGGCGCTCGGCTCGTGGCGGCTGGAGGGCTGCACGCTCTACGTCACGCTGGAGCCGTGCCCGATGTGTGCCGGTGCGATCCTGCAGGCCCGCGTGCCGCATGTCGTCTGGGGCGCACCCGATCCCAAGGCCGGTGCGGTCGAGTCGCTCTACCGACTCTTCGAGGATGCACGACTCAACCATCGCGTCGAGCACGTCGGTCGCGTGCTGGCCGACGAATGCGGCGCAGTGCTCACCGAGTTCTTCCGCGGCAAGCGCCTCGCACGCCCTGATCGCACCGGTGCGCCCGAGGGCCACGGGTGACGTGCGGGCGGTTCTCGACGCGACCCTGCGGCAGCGGTCGTGGGGACAAGAGGGGATCGGGTGGGACCGCTCAGGTGAGGCCGGTCAGTCGCATGTGACCGGTCAGACAAGACCGCGACGAACCGCCCACACGGCGGCCTGCGTGCGGTCGCTCACGGCGATCTTGCGAAGGATGTTCTGCACGTGCTCCTTCACGGTCTCGACGCTGATCGTCAGCGATTGCGCGATCTCCTTGTTGGAAAGCCCAAGCGCCATGTGCCGCAGCACCTGGGTTTCCCGCTGGGTGAGCGGGATGTCCGGGTCGGGCACCGCGACGCGGTTCGCCATCGTCGTCGCCACGCGTCGCAGCTCGCCCGCACGCATCGGAAGCTGTCCGGCCGCGGCTCCCGTGATGGAGGTGATCAGTTCCGCCCGGGTGCAGCCCTTGAGCATGTAGTCGTGGGCCCCGGCGGCGACCGCGCGGGCCACGTAGGTGGGATTGTCGAACGTGGAGAGCATCACGCAGCGCACGCCCGGCATGTCATTGCGGATTTTCTCGAGCGCCGAGAGCCCGTCCTTGCCCGCCATGCGGATGTCGAGCAGCACGACTTCGGGCTTGAACTTCTTGGTGAGTTTGACCGCCTCGTCCCCGCTGGCAGCCTCCCCGACAATCTTGATTTCGGACCCGGCGAGCAGGCTCACCAGCCCGCGGCGAACCACCTCGTGATCATCCGCAATGACAACTTTGATCGACATGACAACTCCAGGTCCGCCACGGCATCGGTGATCCCGCCGCCCGATCACACATCCTGCCGGCGAATGCTAGTGGCTCCAATGTTTTTCCGCAAACGAAAACCCGCCGCCCGGCCTCGTGGCAGCGGCACCATACCCAATCATAGGGAGGCACTCGTCCGTTGTCCGGCGCGGCTTACGCTTTCGTCACGATGGTGATGTCGGGGCCACCGTCGGGGTGCGTGGCAGACGCCGTGGGATCGCGCATCCTCGCCAGCATGCCCTCCGCCCCGCGGCCCACGAGCAACGCCGCCACGCGGGCCCCGAGTCCCTCCGGTGATTCATCCTGGTCGCGCACGTCTTCCTCGACCACGAGTCGTGAGACCGTCCGCCCCGCCATCTCGAGGACACATGCGCCGAGTGCGAGTTTCCCGGTGGCCGTCCCGCGGGACCAGGCTCCGATCGGGGCGAGACATCCGCCGGCGAGCGCCGCAAGGCATGCCCGCTCCGCGCGAACGGCACGATGGGTCGGCGGATCGTCGAGCGGCAGGACCGCTGCGCGGGCCCGTCGATCGGTCTCGCGAATCTGGATGGCCAGCGCGCCCTGTCCGACCGCCGGCCAGAAGCGGGGCGGTTGCAGCACCTCGGTGATCCGCCCGACGAGACCGAGCCGTTCGAGGCCTGCACCGGCGAGGATGATCGCATCGTAGTCGCCGGCATCGAGTCGACGCAGCCGCGTGTCGACGTTGCCGCGGAGGGGCCGCACCACGACGTCGGGCCGCGCGCCGAGCACCTGGGCCACCCGTCGCACGCTCGATGTCCCCACGACCGCGCCGGAGGGCAGGCTCTCCAGCGTGAGCCCGGCGGAGCCCGTGACGAGGACGTCGAATGGCAGGGCCCGCACCGGCACGGCAGCGATCTCGAGGCCGGGGGTGGCCGCCGTGGGCACGTCCTTGAGGCTGTGCACGGCGACGTCGATGCGGCCGTCGAGGAGCGCCTGCTCGAGTTCGCGGACGAACACGCCGTCACCACCGAACCGGTGGATCGGCGTGTCCTGGCGCAGGTCGCCGCGGGTGCTGACCTCCACGATGGTGACGTCTTCGGTCCACGTCCGCAGGCGCCCGGCCACCCAGCCGGTTTGCGTGAGCGCCAGCTGGCTCGCTCGGGTGCCGATGCGGAGGGGTTCGGTCGCCATGGGCAACTCCGTGCTGGACGGGCGCGAGCCGGTCAGGAATCCTCGTCACGGTCGGCCCGCGCGACCACGGCAGCGTACACCGCCGCGGCGCCGGCGGCGGGGGCCGCGGCGGCGGCGGCGAGGTGCGTCGAGCCCGACGTCGTCACGTCGTCCACGAGCCGGAGCCGCCGGCCCGCCACGTGTCGCCGCGCACGAAAGGCGCCGTGCACGTTCGCGCGGCGCTCCTCCCAGGGCAGTTCGTTCTGCATGCGCGTCGCCCGTCGTCGCCGGAGGGCCGCCGCCCAGGGCACTCCCAGTCCGGCCCCGACCCAGCGAGCCAGTTCGTCCGCGGCGCTCGTGCCGCGCAGGCATCTGCGCAGCCAGTGCATCGGGACGGGCACGACGAGGTCCACAGCCCATCCGTGCAGCACGTCGCGGTGCCGATCGACGAGCAGTCGGGCGAGGCCCGCTGCGACGAGCCGTCCGGCGGGCCGCTTGGTCCGCAGCACCTGCTCGCGGAGGCTCGCGTCGTACGCACCGAGCACGACGAGGCCCTCGAGCGGGCGACCGTCGCGGCGTGCGCACCTGTCACAGCGTGGGCCGACGCCGACCGCCTCGACGGGGTCGGAGACCAGCGTATCGGGGAGCGGTGCGGCGCAGCGGATGCACCGCGGCCGATCGCCTGAAAGGAGCCGGCGGCATGCGTCGCAGACGTGAGCCCCCGATGCGGACGCCGAGCGGTCGCATGGGGTGGACTCCATGTCGCAGGCCGAGCAGCGCGGCGGATAGAGGAGATCGAGCCCGTGACGGGCCCATCCGCTAACGCCGCGGCGGAAGGTTTCGATCCAGGTCATGGGGTTCGGGTTGACCGGGCGGCCGCGCCCCCTCCGGGGACACCACGATTGACGCTCTCCGGGGGTCCGGCCTACCCTCCGCGCCCCTCACGGCCGACCCCCCACATGGTCGGTCCGCGGGTCCCGCCGTCAAGTCGCCGTCCGCGCCGCCGCCCATGCTCATCGACCGCTACATCACCAGGGCGATGATCCACGCCTTCGTGGTCGTGTTCGTGAGCCTTGCCGGCCTCTACTTCGTGTTCGACGCCTTCACGAACATGGAGGAGTTCATCTCGCACGCGGCCGAGGCGGGCGGGCTCGCGCGGGTGCTCGGTGCCTACTACGGGTGCCGGCTGATCTGGTTTTTCGACGCGACCAGCCCGGTCATCGCGCTGGCCCGCGCGATGTTCGCCATCTCGTGGCTGGAGCGACACCACGCACTCACGGCGCTGCTGGCAGCCGGCGTGAGCCGCTGGCGCATCGCGCGGCCGATCCTGGTCGTGGCCGCCGTGGTCGCCCTCGCGGCGGCGGTGAGCCGTGAGGTCGTCCTGCCCCGCATCCGTCAGGCGTTCGCCCGCAATGCCCAGAATCTGCGCGGAGACGTGCCCCAGCCGTTCGATGCCCGCTACGACCATCGCACCGACATCCTCTTCCGCGGCCGATCGGCCCTGGCCGCATCCAGCCGCATCGACTCCCCCAGCCTGCTCATGCCGCCGCAGTTTTCGGACCTCGGGCCTCAGATCGACGCTGCCGAGGCGTTCTGGCGTGCCGCCGACACCCACCACCCCGCCGGCTACCTGCTCGTCGGCGTGCGCGAACCGCCCGACATCGATCGCTGTGTATCGCTCGTGCGGGGTGGCCGCACGATCGTGGAGACCCCGTCTGGCAGCGCGTGGCTCGAGCCCGGGCAGTGCTTCGTGGCCAGCGACGTGACGTTCGAGCAACTGATCGGATCGACGAACTGGAGCCAGTATTCGGCGACGACGGAACTCGTGGCGGCGATCCGCAACCCGAGCCTCGGCGTGGGAGCCGACATCCCCCTGCGGGTGCACGCCCGCGTCGTCGCTCCGCTTTTGGACATGGCACTGGTGATGCTGGGCGTCCCGCTCGTGCTGGGGCCCGGAAGGCGGGGCATCTTTGTCGCCGTCGGGCTGTGCGTCTCGATGACGCTGCTCTTCTTCATCGTGGTGTTCGGGTCGCACGCGCTCGCGTCGGCCGACATCCTCGGGCCGTCGCTCGCCGCGTGGACCCCGCTCCTCGCGCTGACGTCACTCGCCGCGTGGCGCGCGCAGCCTCTCTGGCAGTGAGCGGCGGGCCCCGCCGGTGGCCGACGGCCCGACCGGACCCCGCTTCGGCCGGAAGCCTCGCGACCTGCTCGACCGGCCCGAATACCCCGGCCGTCACGGTCTTCGGCATCGTTCTTGTTTTGCCAAGCCTTTTTTCTCCACCCCGACAGCCCCGTCTGCCGAAAGAACATTCGGGCGGACGCGGGTTCGCCTGGAGCGGGCCACGGGGGCCCGGACCGGCGGACGGGAGTCCGCGCGGCGGCGGGATTCGTCCCGCCAGTGATCACGAGGGCAAAGGAGTGCCACAGCCATGATGCGAATCACGACCACACGCTTCGGACGGATCGACGTCGCCTGAGGCGACGTCCTGCACTTCCCGAGCGGACTGCCCGGCCTCGAGGACTGCCGCTCCTGGGCACTCCTGGCCGACTCGACCAACGACGCGCTGGGGTGGCTCCAGAGCACGACCCGCGGCGATGTGGCCCTGGCGGTCGTCAGTCCGCGTCGCTTCGTCCCCGACTACCAGGTGCGGATTCCGCGGAGCGAACTGAGCCCGCTCGCGATCGGCGACATGCGACAGGCGCAGGTCGTCGTGGTGGTCGGCACGAACGGCACGAACCTCACGCTCAATCTCAAGGCGCCAATCGTCATCAACCTCGAAACCCGCACCGGCCGTCAGGTCGTTGCACGTGGCGAGCTGGCGCTCGATTACGAACTGTCGAACGACCGTCCCCGCCTCAAAAAGAGTGCATAATCAATGGTGCGGCCGGCAGGAAACTGCCCGTGCACCAGTCGGTATGGAAGGAGCCAGCCATGCTCGTACTCTCCAGACAACGTGACGAAAGCATCCTGATCGGCGACTCGATCGTCGTCACGATCGTGGACATCCGGGGAGACAAGGTCCGCCTCGGCATCAACGCGCCCGCCGAGATTCCCGTCCACCGCCAGGAGGTGTACGAGGCGATCCAACGCGAGAACCTCCGGGCGGCGCAGCTGCAGCCGGGCGACACGCGGGACATCGGGAAGTTCGCCGGCCGCGGCACCCCCGGCCAGCCCCAGCGGCCGCCGGAGAATCCTCGCCGGCAGTGATCGTCCGGCGGTGATCACCCGGCAGTGATCGCCCGGCAGTGATCGCCCGACGGACGAGGCGTCGGCCGCTGGCGTCGGGGAAGGCTGCGGGGAGTACGGAGTCCGCGTCGGCGGACGGCGGGACCTCGCCCCGGTTTCGCCATTGATCCGGTCAAGCCGGTCGCCCATCATCGCGTGCGTCGCAGCGAAGGCTCGATGCACCAGGGAGGGTGATCGGATGACACGCTCAGGCGGGCGGTGGGGATACGTTCGCGAACTCGGGGCCGCCGCGCTCATCGTCGGCGCCTGCCTTGCCTGGCGCGCCACGCGGCCGGATCCGCTCGCCGTGGCCACGCCCCCCTCAACCCGTGCCACAGCCCCGAGGCCCGGCAAGGTGGCCGCGGCGGTGGATGCGGAGCAGCGCCCGGTCGCGCTCGTCAACGGCGTCGAGATCACGCAGGGCCGCCTCGCCACGGAGTGCCTGTCGCGGCACGGCGCGACCGTCCTCGAGACCATGGTCAATCGCCGGATCATCGAGCAGGCGTGCCGCCGTGCGGGCGTCACGATCAGCGCGGCCGACGTGGATGCCGAGATCGACGTCATGGCCCGGCGGTTCAGCCTGCCACGGGACAAATGGCTCGATCTGATCCGGCAGGAGCGCGGGGTCACCGAGCGGCAGTATGCGGATGACATCGTGTGGCCGATGCTCGCGCTGCGGCGTCTGGCGAGCGCGGCGATCGAGCCGACGCCGGAGGACCTGCAGCAGTCGTTCGAGCAGCAGTTCGGTCCGGCGGTCAAGGCCCGCATCGTCGTGCTGCGGACGCGCGGTGAGGCGGAGGAGGTGCGCCGGCTCGCGGTCGCCGCCCCCGACGAGTTTCCCAGCCTCGCCCGCACGCGCTCCATCGACGTCGGCAGCGCGAGCGCCAACGGCTGGGTGCAGCCCATTCGCCTCCACTCCGGTGAGCCGCAGTTCGACCATGCCGCCTTCTCGCTCCGTCCCGGTGAGATCTCCCAGGTCGTCCAGGTGGCCGATCAGTTCATCGTGATCAAGTGCGAGGGGCACCTTCCGGCGGATACCGTCACCTTCGACTCGGTCCGCGAGCGACTGGCCGCGGAACTCCGGGATCAGAAGAGCCGACAGGCCTCCACCGACTTCTTCCGCCGCCTGCAGGACGCGGCGACGGTCGAGAACGTGCTCAACGATCCGGATCGCGGGACCGCCAACCTGGATGCCGCGGCCCGCGTGAACGGCGAGCCGGTGCCGCTGGCCGACGTGCGGGCGGCATGCCTCGACCGGCACGGCCTCGACGTCCTCGAGGTGCTCATCTCGCGCGCGCTCATCGAGCAGGCGCT
>JBJTBO010000205.1:0-3732 GCA_046091445.1 Planctomycetaceae bacterium
TCATCGTCAGTTCGGCGTCGCCTCTCCGTGGGGATAGCGATAGTCGGCCTCGTCGTCGGTCGAGACCTGTTTCGTCGAACCGTCCGACAGCGAGTAGAGGAACAGTTTGCCCCCGGCCTGATAGACGATGGCACTGCCATCTTTGGTCCAGCGTGGGTAGTCGAACCACACCTGCTTGCGCTCTGCATTGGCAAAGGGCTTTGCATTGGTGATGGTGCGGGTTTGCACATCGAAGTCGGCAACGTAGAGGGTGCGGCCCGGCATCTCGTTCTTGCTGCCGGGCTGGTAGTCGAAGCAGATCTTCATCTCGTCGGGAGAGATGCTCACGCGGTCGAGGCTGCCTGTTTCCGCGAGTTCGCAGGTGACTCGCTCGAAGGTTGGCTCACCGCCGGGGTTGGGCATCATCAGGTAGTGACCGTAACCGAGTGTGGGAGGAATCGCGGAGACGAAGAGTCGCCCATCACGCATGGCGGAGTGGACCCAGGCGTGGTAGCTCGGATCGGTGAGGGCGATTTCCTCGCCCGGGATGCCGCCGATCCTGCTGGCCACGATGTGGTAGCCGCCTTTCTCGCCATTCTTGCGATTCCAGACGGGAGTGTTCCTGCCGTCGCGCGTCCATGTCGGATTGAAGTCGGTGTGCGTTCCGTCGGAGAGCGTGTGAAAGCCGGACCCGTCGGTGTTGATGATGCAGAGCTGGGTGATCCAGTTGCTCACGACGGGGTCGTTCTTGAGGCGGCGGAAGAAGACGAGGTGATCACCGGTTTTCGACCACGACGGTTTGAAGTCCCAGTGACCGGTGGTGATCGGCTTTCCTTCCCGCTGGCCCAGCACGGTGACGTGGATTTCGCCGTCCTTGTAATAGGACGAGCGATGACCGTCCGCGCCCGATGCCGATGAGAAAGCGAGAAGTGCCAAGAGGCCCGAAAGGGTCAGTCGTGAAATGCCGGACGTGTGTGGTCTCATGACGGATCCTCACTAGTGCCTGTCTGCACATCCATCTCGCTCAGCCACACGTCGCCCTTGTCAGCGGCGAAGACCATGAGTCCGCCCTCTTGGAGCAGCTCGGGGTCGCGGCAGGAAACGCCCGTGGAGCCAATCATCGTGTCCTGTGGCTGCCAGATGGCGGCGGAGGGCTTCGCGGGCGGTGCGGGAGTTGCGGGCGAAGTCCTGGAGGGTGTGTCCTTGGAGGGTGTGTCCTTGCTCTGCTCGTAGGCGCGGAGCTCGTCGTCGGCGACGACGCCGTCCTTGTTCGCGTCCATGCGGTCGAACAGGAAGCGATTGGCGCTCATCTCGTCTCTCGTGATGCGGCCATCCTTGTTCTTGTCGAACTGCATCATCAGCACGCGGAGCCGGTAGGCTTCGAGCTGCTTCTTTGCGGCAGTGGCAGCGGCCTCGCCTTCCGGCTCGAGGACGCGTTCGGTGCCCAGTCCGGCGACGGCTTGGCCGCCACGCACGCTCTCGATGAACTCCAGCACCGCCGCGCTCACCGGGTCACCCGGCGCGCCAAACTCGGTCATCAGCGATTGATGCTCGCGAAATGACGACGCATCCACCACCTCGGCCCGCGTGCCATTGTTTCGCAACGCCGCCGCAAAGGCGTCCACGCCCGCCTTCTTGTTCGCGATGGCCGGACCGTAGGCGACGACGATCTGGAACGGCGGCAGCGACTTCGCACTCTGCGCATGCACCAGCGGCGAGGCATCGGCCCAGGCCGCCGGCTCAGCGCCGAAGGCCGCGCGATACGGGCTATCGGCCCGGCGGTCGTTCGCCGCCACGCTGCGGATGTCCATCGCCGCCGAGTCGAGCGGGATGACGCCACGCAGGATGGAGAGCGACTTGCCCGCTTCGCCGAGGCGGCTCGCATCCGTGCCGAGCAAGGCCACGAGCTGCGCCCCCGCCGAATGTCCGGTGAGATACAGCTGCGCCGCATCGCCGCCGTGCTCCGCGACGTGGTCATGCACCCACGCCACGGCCCGTGCGACGTCCTGGATGAGCACCGGATGTTTGACCGCCGGAGCGAGGCGGTAGTTCAGCGACACGAACACGATGCCACGCCGGCAGAAGAACTCCGGCAGATGCCCCTTCTGTGATTTGTCACCCGCCTTCCAGTAGCCGCCATGCACATACATCACCACCGGCGCGCCGCTCGCTTCCTTCGGCGCATGGATGTCGAGCGAGAGAAGATTCGGTTCCACTCCGGCGATGGTCGCGTAAGGCACGTCGAGCGTCTCCACGATCTCGACTCTGCCAGCAGACGGCGTTGCCGGCTTCGCCGGCGGAGCCGGTGGTGTCGCGGTCGCGCCGGTGGCCGGGGCAGCCGGGCCCGCCCGGCGGCATGCCTCGATGAAGCCCAGGAGCGCCGCGGTGACGGCGTCGGACCGGGTGCCGATGCCGGCCTCGATGCCCAGGTGCGTCGTGCCCGCCGCCGCGACCACGGTGGCCGTGCCGCCCGCCTCGCGGACCCGCGCGGCGAATCGTGCGTTCTCCCGCGCGTGGTGCTCGCGGCCCTCGACGTGGCAGAGCAGGAGCGGCGGCACGACGGCGCCGGCCCGCACGTGCAGGGCCGGCGAGCCGGCGCGCCAGGCCTCCGCTCGGCCGGACTCCGGGAAGGCGGTGCGATACATCGCCGGCGCCCCGGCGCCGGCCTCCGCCATGAGCGCGGGAATGTCGAACGAGCCGATGTCGAGGATCACCGCCCCGGCGATCATCGCGGGCGTGGCGCCATGGGCGGCGAGAAACCGCCCGTTCGTGGCGACCACGGCGGCCAGGTGGCCACCGGCCGACATCCCGACCACGACGATGTGCGCGGGATCGCCGCCGTGCTCTGCCACATGGTCGCGGACCCAGGCGAGGGCCGCCGCGGTGTCCTCGGCCTGGGCCGGGTGCACGTGCCGCGGCGCGAGACGGTAGTTGACGCTCACGAACACGATGCCGCGCGAGACGAAGCAATCGGGCTTGAGCACGACCACGCCGGGGTGCGCCTTGTCGCCCCCCGTCATCCCGCCGCCGTGGAGCCAGACGACCACGGGGTGGCCCTCGCCCTCCACGGGGGCGTAGATGTCGAGGCGCTGCTCGCCGGCGTCGGCCCCGGGCGCACCGGCGTACGGCACGTCGTGCCACTCGCGCCGGGGCACCGCGAAGGCGGTCGCCTCCGGCGGCGCGTCGGCAGGCACCGCGGCGGGTGCCGTGAGACCGGAGCGCGACTCGAGCCGGTCGACGAGCCGGCCGAGCTCCCGGGCATGGGCCACGGTCCACTGCGGCACCGACCGCAGGTGGCCGTCGATCTCCACCAGCGTGACGATGCTCGCGGTGTCGAGCCGCGCGAGCGCCGCCTCCCGGACGAGGCAGAGCCGGTAGCGCTCGACCGCCGTCAGCCGCTCACCCGCCTGCGGCTCGGCGGGGCCACGGCCCGGAAGTGGCCCCGCGAGCGTCACGACGAGGACGGTGCCGATCAGGATCGAGACGTGACGGCTGATCATGGCTACCGGGCGGCGCTGGGCCGCTCACTTCCTCTCGAATGCGTAGCGGCCACCGGCGTCCTCGAGCAGCTGATCCGACTGCAGATAGGCCTGAGCGGTCTGCGAGTCCTTGAGGAACGCGTCCCAGAAGAGCGTGCTGGTCAGTTTCACGACATCGGTGACGTCCGAACTCCGTGCGCCCAGGCCGCCCCCGAACGAGAAGTGGTTGGCCCCGTCGATCACGACGAGGTACTTGGATCCTGGCGGGCTGAAC
>JBJTBO010000206.1:0-22520 GCA_046091445.1 Planctomycetaceae bacterium
TCGATTCGATGTGCGGCGAGCCATCGTGCTGCGGTGTCTCGGCAAAACGCATGCATTCTGGTGGTGCATGCAATCGATTGGCGATCGAAGTGTAAGACGATTTCAAAGCCGAGAGCGACCGCATGGTTTAATTGGACGAACTCGTATTTCTGCGGTTCTTGATAAAACCTCTCGATGTCGCGATAGCGTTCTTCAGGATATGTCGGTCACTGAGTGCAAGTCAAAGTGGGGGGGGCTTCGGTCGAGTGCTGTCCAGGAGGGAGTGGGGCTTCTCCAGCATGCCGTCGTGATATGACCGGGCCACAGAGGCAGTCGGCCGGGCTGCGGATCAGTGGCCCGCCGCGGTTCAGCACGTGTGCATAGATCATGGTTGTGCGCACGTCGTTGTGGCCCAGCAGCTCCTGAACCGTGCGGATGTCATGGCCGGCCTCCAGCAGGTGCGCGGCGAACGAATGCCTGAGCGTGTGGCAGGTGGCTCGCTTCGGGAGGCGGGCCTCGCGGGCCGCTTCACGCACGGCCCGCTGGATCGTGCTCTCATGGACGTGGTGGCGATAGTGACGGCCTGATGCCCGGTCAACGTAGTCCCGTGCAGCGGGAAAAACCCATTGCCATGCCCAGTCGGTCTCAAGGGTGGGGTACTTGTGTGCAAGTGCCGTCGGAAGCCGCACGCGACCGGCGCCGCGCGTCACGGCCGCGGCATGCGCGGCCCGCCAGCGGTCGAGCGAGCGGGACAGCGTCCGCAGAAGGCAGTCCGGCAGCACGCTGACACGGTCCTTATTCCCTTTCGCTTCGCGGATCACGATCTGGCGGCGGGTGATGTCAAGATCTTTCACGCGCAGGTGCAGCGCCTCGTTGAGCCGCAGGCCCGCGCCGTAGAGCAGGGTCGCGATCGTCGCGGGTTCGCCTGTGAGCGTGGCGAGCAGGAGGGCCACTTCCTCCTGCGTGAGAACGGCCGGCAGCCGTTTCGGTCTGCGGGCTCGGATGACGGCACCAACCCGTTCGAGCGGCGAGTGGAGTACGGCGTCGTAGAGGAAGAGCAGCGCGGCGAGCGCCTGATTCTGCGTGGATGCGGCCACATGGCGATCGACAGCCAGACTCGTGAGGAACTCGTTCACGGCGGCTTCGCGCAGCGACGCGGGATGTTGCTTGCCGTGAAACAGGATGTATCGGCGGATCCACGAGACGTAGGCTCGCTCGGTGCTGCGAGCCAGATGCACGGCCCGAGCCGTCGCGCGAACACGATCGAGAAGCCTGGGGACGCGTGGCTCGCAGCGTGTCGCGGCAGTGGCAGACGGCGAATGCGAGCAGCGTCCCGCTCGCAGGTCGGTCGGTGCGGAATCATGGGGTAACGTCACGGTCGTGCTCCAGAGTGTGAACAAAAGAACACCACCAGTGTAGCGGTTTTCAGAACGAACGCGTGCGGCGATCGATCCGTCCAGCAGCACGCGTCTCGACGGTGGCGTTCTTGGATGACTCAGGCGTCCGAGCACGGACGGCTGGTGGCCGCCCATGTGCGGTTCGGTCAGAATCGGTGGCGGCGCTGCGGCGGGATGAGCGGACCGGAACGGTATCCCCGAGGCATGGACAGACACACATGAACGTCTCCCAGGTGCGACACTGCTCGGTGCACGAGCATGCCGTGTGCTTCCTCGCGGTCATGGTGGCGATCGTCGGCGGTCAGGTCGAAGCCGCCGCGCCGCCCACCCGTCTGCGGGCCGGCGTTGCGCGAGTGGACATCTCCGATCACACCGTCCGCGTCCATGATCCCTGCCACGCGCGGGCGCTCGTGCTCGAGAGCGGCACGACGCGCGCCGTGATCGTCGGTGTGGATGCCGTGGCGATCGGCGGCATCGGCCGCATCGACGACGCGTTCCTGCCGCTCGTCAGGACGCGGCTCCAGGCCGACCTCGGCATTCCCCCGGAGGCGGTGCTCGTCAATGCCAGCCACTGCCATGGCGTGGTGCGGGCCGACACCGCCGAACTCGTGATCGAGGCCGTCAGGCGGGCGGCAGCCGCGCTCGTGCCGGTGCGTGCCGCGTCCGGCAGCATCGACGAGCATGGCATCAGCGAGAATCGGCGCCTCACGCTCGTCGACGGCAGTGAGGTCGATCTGCGACGCGGGTATTCCTCACCGCCGGACGATCGCGTGGCGGCAGTCGTACCGATCGATCCGCAGATCGGACTGCTGCGACTGGATCGGGAGACGGGAGGCACCCTGGCCGTCGTCTATCTCTTCGCGTGCCACCCGATCATGAATCCGCCGTGGAAGGGCAGTTCGGCCGACTTTCCCGGCGTGGCATCCGCACTCGTCGAGGAGACGCTCGGCGACGGTGCCATCGCGCTCTTCATGCAGGCCTGCGGCGGCGACATCAATCCCGTGGGGTACAAGGACGTGGCCGTCGCTCCCGACGCCGAGCCGCTCGGCCTGCGGCTCGGCGTCGACGTGCTGCGTGGCATGCGCGGCCTCGAGCCGCGTCCGACGGACGACCTGCGCGTCGCGTCGTCGCGACTGGAATTGCCCCGAGCCGATGATCTCGACCACCGCATCGCGCGGATCCGTGCCGACCGTGAACGTGCCGTGGCCGGTCTCGTGCCGACCGCCATCGACTTCAAGGATTTCCTGCCGCTCCTGCTGCAGCATCGGATCTTTCCCGACCACCCGTCGCGGCATGCCCACCGCTACCTCCACGAGGATGCGATCGGAGGGACGACGCTTACCGGTCATGACCGGGAGACCGCCAGACTCATCGAGGCCTATCTCGGCAACGTGCGTGCGATGGAGCGGATCACCCGGCTCAACGTCAACCTCGCGCTGCTCGAAAAACATCGCGAGCGAGCCCATGCCGCGGGTTCTCCGACCATCGATGTGGAGATGCACGCCCTGCGGGTCGGTGACTTCAAGGTCGTCACGTTTCCGGGTGAACTGACGGCCGAGGTTGGCCTGGCGGTGAAGCGCGCGGTCGGCGACCCGAGGGCGTTCGTGGCGGGCTATACGAACGGCTACATCTTTTACGCCCCGACCTCGGCCCAGCGGGGCAACACGGGCTACGCCCAGGAGGACTGCGACTGTGCGCTGGCGCCTCGCTGGCAGGCGTTGTTTGAGCCACGTGCCGTGGGCATGCTGCGCGACCTGGGGGCGGGCGAGGCCGGTCGTTGAGGGGCCGCTATACTGCCGCCTTCTGGGAACGACGTCGATCTTTTGTTCCGCTGCAGGAACCGTCTCGATGCACTTCCATGGCTCACAGCCCCAAGCCGCGCTTGACCCGTGTACGAACCAGCCCCATCCCATGAGGTCGATCCGGGTCGGGCGACGTTCGTTTCTGGCAGCTGTCACGGCGGGAGGCATCACCACGACAGCCGGGCACGTGCCCCGACGAGTGGAGGGTGCGGATGCGGGAAAGACGATCCGCGTCGCGGTCGTGGGCCTCGGCCGCGGCATGGGTCACGTCCAGACGCTCCTCAAGATTCCCGGGGTCCAGATCGCCCACCTTGCAGAGGTCGATCCACAGAGACTGGCGCTGGCAATGAAGGCCGTGGCGGCAGCGGGTGCGCCGACGCCGCAGGGCGTGAAGGATTTCCGCGCGGCGCTCGATGACGCGACGCTCGACGCCGTCTTCTTCGCCTTGCCGAATTACTGGCACACGCCGGCATCCCTGCTGGCGCTCCAGGCGGGCAAGCACGTCTACGTTGAGAAGCCTGGCAGCCAGAATCCCCACGAGGCGGAGATGCTCGTCGCCGCAGCGCGGCAGTACGGTCGCCTCGTGCAGATGGGCAACCAGCGACGCACGTGGATGAAGGATGCCATCGCGGCCCTCCATGCCGGTGCGATCGGGACGGTGCGGTTCGGCCGGGGCTTTTACTACGGCGCCCGTGGGCCGGTCGCTCCCCGGGACCGCAAGCTGCCCGAAGGGCTCGACCTCGATCTCTGGCAGGGCCCCGTGCCGGACGACCCGCAGCACGACATCCGGTCACTCATTCACTACGACTGGCACTGGTTTTGGCATTGGGGCAACGGCGAACTGGGCAACAACGGCGTCCACTACCTCGACATCCTGCGTTGGGGTCTGAAGGCGGACCAGCCGCTGCGGGTGACCTACACCGGCGGTCGCTACTGGCACGACGACCTGCAGGAGACGCCCGACACCGCCACCGCCGCGTACGACTTCGGACATGCAGGGTGCGAGTGGGTGCAGAGCAGCTGCCACGCGCGGCGGGCGGAGAAACCGCCGGCCGAGATCGTCTTCTACGGAGACGCCGGCACCATGGCCGTCCATCGTGACTCGTGGACGGTCTACGATCAGGCTGGCGCCGAGGCGGCCACGGGCACCAGCAGCGTGGCGGGCAGCGGCGACCTCTCGCACATGAGCAACTTCATCGCCGCGATCCGCGGTGAGGCGGAACTCAACAGCCCGATCGACGAAGGGCAGAAGAGCGCGATGCTGTGCCACCTCGGCAACATCGCCTACCGCACCGATACCGTCGTGCGCTGTGATCCGCGCACCGGGGCGGTGCTGGACAATCCGGCCGCCCAACGGCTCTGGGGTCGTCCCTCGTATCGGGCCGGCTGGGTCGTGCGGGTATGAACGCGATGCGGACCCGCCTCCTCGGCACGTCGGACCTGGCGATCACGCCGCTTGGCTTTGGAGCATGGGCGATCGGCGGCGGAGACTGGGCCTTCGGGTGGGGCTCCCAGGACGACCGCGACAGCATCGCCGCGATCCATGAGGCCCTTGACCAAGGCGTGAACTGGATCGATACCGCGCCCGTCTACGGCCTCGGTCGCTCCGAGGAGGTGGTCGCACGCGCGCTGGAGGGTGTGCGGGAGCGGCCGCTCATCTTCACGAAGTGTGGCCGCGTCTGGAATGAGCGTCGCGAGATCGGCAAGAGGCTCGAGGCGGCGAGTGTGCGGGCCGAGTGCGAGGCGAGCCTTCGCCGACTGCGAATCGACCGCATCGATCTCTATCAGGTGCACTGGCCGGAACCCGACGAGGACGTCGAGGAGGGCTGGACGGAGCTCGCGCGGCTTCGCGACGAGGGCAAGGTCCGCTGGATCGGCGTGTCGAACTTCAGCGTGGCCCAGATGGAGCGGGCCGCGCGGATCGCACCGATCACGTCGCTTCAGCCACCGTTCTCGCTTCTGCGGCGCGAGATCGAGCCGGAGATCCTGCCCTGGTGTCGTGCCCATGACGTCGGTGTGCTGGCGTACTCGCCGCTTGCGTCGGGACTCCTCACCGGCACATGGTCTCGGGAGCGTCGCGACGCGCTGCCCGAAGACGACTGGCGGAAGCACAAAAACCCGCTCTTCCAGGACCCGGCCTTCGCGCGTCACCTCGCGGTCGTCGAAGCGGTGCGAGGCATCGCGGCCACCCGGGGTGTGGCTCCCGGGGTGGTCGCCCTCGCATGGGTGCTCGCCCATCCGGCAATCACCGGCGCGATCGTGGGCGCTCGTCGCGCAGGGCAGTTCGCCGATCTCACGGGCGCCGCCGCGCTCGAACTCACCGCTGAGGAGCGCGGCGTGCTGGAGCGCGCCGCGGCGGGGGGCGGAGTCTGACCGCGTCGCTTTGGCAGGGCGTCTCGCGTACGCCGGGTGCCTCGGATTGACGCTCGCGCGGTCTGTGACTCCACTGCTGCTGCACGGCTGCCCGACGACCGGGTCGCCCACTGACAGGACAGCGAAGCGTGGACGAATTCGTGGAGCCTCTGGGGATGCGGTTGCTCATCCGCAAGGACGAAAGCCGACACACCACCCGGGGAGGCATCGTGCTGCCGGACAAGGCCGAGATCCCCACGATCACGGGGCGGGTTGTCGAGGTCAGCCTGCAGGTGGAGCGCGACGCCGACGTGCCGATCGCCAAGTACGACCGCGTCCTCTTCCACCCCAAGAACTCGATTCCGGTGGACTTCGAATCGGACAACCTGCTCTACGTGGTGCCGATCGAGGACGTCGTCGCGGTGTTCCGTCGCGACGAGTCGGGTCAGCCTCGGCGCCGCGGGAAGGGAACGCCGTCGGACGAGTCCGAAGGCGACGCCTGAGTCGCACGGCACGGGCGGAAGCGGACCGGTGAACTACCCCGTCGTCGAGGCCGCCGGCTCCTCCCGCCAGATGGGTCAGGCCCATGGCGAGCAGGCGCGGCCGCTCATCGACCGCTATCTGGCGCTGATCGAGCGGTGGTGCGGGCTGGATCGTGACGCGCTCGGGCTTCGCGCCCGATCGTTCCTGCCGCTGCTCGAGGTTTTTTCGACCGATTTCGTCGAGGAGGTGCGCGGACTGGCCGAGGGTGCCCGCGTTCCGCTGGATCACGCGCTGCTCTGCCAGGTCAGGCTCGAGGCCATGCGGGCCGCGGAGGGGTGCTCGGCATTTGCGATCACCGCCGGGGCGACGGCCGATGGCAGGCCGCTGGCCGGACAGAATCAGGACCTCGAGCCGGAATATGACTCGGTCGGAATCATCCTCCGCCTGTTTCCGGACGACGGCCGCCCGCGGGCGACGTGCTTCACGTTCGCCGGTCAGCTCGGCTATGCGGGCATGAACGAGCATGGCGTGGCAAACTTCGCGAATGCCCTCTTCAACCACGCGTGGCAGCCGGGGCTGCCCTTCTACCCGCTGCGCCGGGCGTTCCTCGAGCGCCGGTCGGTGGCCGAGTGCACCGCTCTCGCCCGCCGGTGGCATGCCTGCTCCGCCGCGAATTTCGTCTTCTGTGACGGGGCGGGCCGGATCGGGGACGTGGAGGTTCGGGGCGCTGACGTCGCCGACTACGTGGGGCCGCTCCCCGACGCGCGGCTGCACACGAACCATTACCTCACCGATCGCTTCCGGCCGTTCGAGGACGGGACGTCGACCGATTCACCCTGTCGACTCGATCGGCTCGCGACGCTCATGCAGGCGGGCTGGGGGGCATGGGACGTGGAGCGGCTCAAGCACCTGCTGGCGGATCACGCCGGGGCCCCCGCCGGGATCTGCCGCCATGGAGCCGGCGGGACGCACTCGATCGCCGGGTACATTGCCGATCCGGCCCGCGGCGTGTTGCACGTGCGGCGCGGTCACGGCTGCACGGGCGTGTGGACGGCCTACGACGTGTGAGGGAAGGGAGTGCCATGATGCGCATCGAGCCCACCGTCTCGCCCGCCCGGGTCGACCGTCGAGATTCCGCGATGGGTCCACGGGTGGCACCCGCCTCGGACGGCCCATCCGATGCGCGCCCTATCGGTGGCATCTGGCCGGCGGTGCTGACGATGTTCGATGCGGCGGGGGCGATCGACGAGCATGGCACGGCGCGGCACGTCGAGTACCTCCTGCGCCACGGGGCCCGCGGGCTCGTGGCCGCCGGCACGTCCGGGGAGTTCATCGCGCTCGACAACGACGAGCGCCTGCGTGTCATTCGCGTGGTCATCGATGTGGCGGCCGGGAGGGTGCCGGTCTATGCGGGCACCGGGCATTACGCGACGCGGCACACCATCACGATGACCGAGCAGGCCGACCGGGCGGGCGCGGCGGGGGTGATCGTGATCCTGCCCTACTTCCAGAAACCGCCGAAGCCGGCGGTCCTCGAGCACTTTCGTGCCGTGCGAGCCGCCACGTCGTTGCCGCTCATGCTCTACAACAACCCCGCCAACAGCGCGTGTGCGGAACTGACGTCCCGGGACGTCGCCGCATTGGCGGAGGAGGGAGTCATCCAGAGCGTGAAGTCGACGTTCGAGAGCTGCGTGCCCGTCCACGACCTGCTGCACCGGTGCGGGGATCGCCTGCGGGTGTTCTACGGGTCGTTTCAATCGCCGATGGAGGCGATTCTCGGTGGGGCGCACGGGTGGATCAGCGGGTTCCTCAACTTTCTCACCGCCGATTGCGTGGCCCTCTTCGACGCCGCTTCGCGAGGCGACGTGGCGGAAGCCCACCGTATCTGGCATCGGCTGCTTCCCTTCAAGCAGCTGTTCTCGCATCAGTCGCTCGGCCCGGTGAACGATCTGGCGATCTGGCGCGCGGGGCTCGACCTGCTCGGCGAGCACGGTGGCCACTCACGGCTGCCATTCGAGCCGCTGACGAGGGACCAGCGGCAGGCTCTCGAGACGCTGATGCGGCGCCAGGGGGTTCTGGCGTGAGCTGGAGCGCGGGTGTGGGCCGAGAACACGTGCGTCTCGATGCGCCGAGGACTCGCGAACCGCCGCACCGGTCATGCGACCCGTTCGGGAGATGCGGCGAATGAAGATCGTGGGGATCGACGTGGTCTCGGCGGCGGTCGGTGCGAAAAACTGCATCTTCGTCGCGGTGCGCACCGACGAGGGCATCACCGGCTACGCCGAGACGGTGCTCAAGCGAAAGACCCGCATGATCGAAGCGGGCATCCAGGAACTCACCCGCTTCCTCGTCGGACGTGATCCCACGCGCATCGAGGATCTGTGGGAAAAGATGTACCGCGATTCGTTCTGGGTGGGCGGTCCCGCCCATGCCACGCCGCTGAGTGCCGTCGAGATCGCGCTCTGGGACATCAGCGGCAAAAGCCTCGGCGTGCCGATCTACCGTCTCCTTGGCGGTCCGACCCGCGAGCGGATTCCCGTCTACTGCCACTGCGCGGCAGGCCCCACCCCCGAGTCGTTCGCCCCCGCCGCGAAGGCAAGCGTCGCCTCCGGATATCGGGCGCGCAAGACCGGAGTGCCGCTGATGTATGGCGGCGACAAAGCGGTGCGGATCGCGGGGGGTGCGCCTCGGGGCGACTTCGGCTACTACGGCACGCGGGGCTCGATCGATCCATCACACAAGGAGACGGAGCTTCTCCCCGCCGACTTCTTCACGCGAGTGCGGGAGTTTTTTCTCGCGGCCCGTGAAGCGGTCGGTCCGCAGGTGCACCTCATGGTCGACGTGCACGGTCGGCTCAGCCCCGCCAACGCCCGTCGCTTGTGCGCGTCGTTGGCCGACATCGAACTGTTGTTCGTCGAGGAGCCGGTGCCACCGGAGAGCCCCGAGGCCCTCCGCGAGGTGGCGATGACGAGCCCGGTGCCGATCGCCACCGGCGAGCGCTGGGCCACGATCCATGATGCCAGACGATTTCTCGAGGCCGGCGGCGTCGCCGTCGCCCAGCCCGATGTGGTCAATTGCGGCGGCATCATGCAGGCCAAAAAGATCGCGGCCCTCGCCGAAGCGCACTACGTTCCCGTCGCGCCCCACAACCCCAACGGGCCGCTCGCAACCGCGGCGTCGCTCCAGCTCGCGGCGTGCATTCCCAATTTCCTCATCCTCGAGACGATCGGCTCGCAGGCCGATCGCACCGAGCAGGCCGCCGTGTCCCACCCACCACTCGTCCTGGAGGACGGCTGCCTGGTACTCCCGACGGGGCCCGGGCTCGGCATCGAGCCGGTGTTCTCCGAACTCGCCAAGCGGCCCTACCAGCCCTTCGAGGGCTGGCGGTAGGCATTCCAGCGGCGACGATGATCGTGTGGTGAAAAAAATTGACGGTGCGGGCGGTATACCCTTGAATCCAGAGGGGGCTCCCGCCCGTGTTCGCTTTCCGTCACGCCATGCCACAACCGATCCCGATCCTGATTGCGGACGCACAGGAAGTCGTTCGACATGGCCTGCAGGCCATGCTCGCGGGATCGCGCGCCAAGGTCGTCGGGGAAGCCGCAGACGCCCCGACGACGCTCGTGCTCGCGAAAAAGCACCGGCCGGCCGTGGTGCTGCTCGACGTGGCGATTCCGGGCGGGGATGCGTTCGATCTGGCCGGCACGCTTGCCAGGCCACCGTTCGAGGCGAAAGTCGTCCTGCTGTCGACACTCGACAACCCGACCTACATGGCGAGGGCATGTGCCATCAACGCCGCACACTGCCTCCTGAAGGACGTCGGCCAGCGAGATCTCGTGGCCGCCATCGAGGACGCCTTCAGGGGCCGACCGGCACCCGTGTCGGCGCCGTACGGTCGGATCACCGCATCGTTGGCCGCGCCCCCGAAAAAGCCGGCCATCCAGGCCGGACTGACGCCACGCGAGGCGCAGGTGCTCGTGCACGTCGCCTACGGCCTGTCCAACGAGGAGATTGCGCTCGCCCTTGCGATCAGCGTGGAGACGGTCAAGGAGCACGTGCAGAACATCCTCCGGAAACTCTCCGTGCGGGATCGCACGCAGGCCGCGGTCTGGGCGGTGCGCTCGGGCATGGTGTGATGCGCCGGGCGTTCCGTCATGCACGGCGGGAACGGATGCATGAACCGCGTGCCGCATCGCGTTTCGCTGCGGATGCGCGCCGGGGCCGTCGTCGGACTCGGTAAGGCGAAGGCGGGACTGCTCGACTGTGGCCAGACCACGTCGAAGCACAGCGGCCGCCCCCGAGTTCCGTGGCCGTAAAGGCTCGGAAGTCTGGTATCGTGAGTGCCCACAGATGCGTCGTCGCAGATCGCGGGACACAGCGATGCCCGTCAACCTCGTCAGCGTCGCTTGTGACGCGAGCATCCCCGCACGGCGGTCGTCCTGACCCGCAGGCGATCGATGTGCAATGACCGCGGTGACGCCGTGAGCCACACGATGCCGGACCGTCCGCGACCACCATGGCCGGCTGATGGCGCCGCTTCGGCAGCGGCCGTAGACCACTCCGCACTCATCCGCGACGAGTATGCGAGCCTGTGGCGGTTGGCCCTCGACCTGCAGGCCTGCGGGACGGTGGCGGAGGCCGAGGCACTCGCGGCCCGGGCCTTGGCAGGGGAGCGCGGGCGACGGCCCGTCTTCGATCGAGCGATCACGGAAACGGCGGAGCGTGGCCTCGAGACCGTGCGTGAGCGGGAACAACTCCGCAGCCTCGCGATCCGTGATCCGCTTACCGGGCTCTACAACCGTCGCTTCATGGAGGAGGAACTGGCGCGACAACTGAGCCATGTGCGGCGCGAGGGACGGCCGCTGGCCGTCGCGATGCTCGACCTGGATCATTTCCGTGACTGCAACGATCGGCACGGTCATCGTGCCGGGGACCTCGTGCTCCGCGCGCTCGCCGTATTGCTCCAGGGATTCCGGCAGGGAAGCGATATTCCCTGCCGTTACGGTGGCGAAGAGTTCGTGCTCATCATGCCCGGCGCGACCGGCGCCGAGGCGGTCAACCGGCTCGAACCGCTCCGACGGCGTCTGGCCGAAACCGGTGTCCATCACGAGGGACGGCTGCTCCAGCCGTTGACGGCTTCGATCGGCGTGGCCGAATTCCCGTTCGACGGCGAGGACGTGGAAGCCCTGCTGGATTCAGCCGATCAGGCGATGTACCGAGCGAAGAGAGGCGGGCGCAATCGGATCTGCGTACCAGCGGATGGTCGGACGTGATCGATCTCCACGGTCCGACGAAAACGAGCGTGTTCGCCAGGCGGCAGCCGCCAGCACCGGTCGGAGCGGACGTGTTCAGTCTCCGGGCACGTGCCGCGACACGATTCGGGCGAGCCACCCATCCGGTATCATGTCGTCGGGTTGGGTGTGCAGATACCGCGACACGCCATGACATGCCACGAAGTCATTCACCAGACAATTGCAGAGAATCGCCCCACAACCCCTTCGCGCCCGTAGCTCAGTTGGATAGAGCATGGGATTTCTAATCCCAGGGTCCCGAGTTCGAATCTCGGCGGGCGTATTGTTTCAGGCTGAAAAACGCACTTTTTTGGAGGTTCTGAATTCGGGTAATTTTTCGGGTAAAGAGGTTCGGCGGACGGTACGGCATTCTCCCTTCACCTGTCGCCGGAATCCGACCCTCATCGGCTCGTTCCAGGCTTCCGTTTTGGATGGCTTGGGCCCGTCTCCACGCCAACTCTCAAGTTCGTGGCTTGGGATACCGGCTTCTTGCCCCACTCCCATACCCATGCCCTGAAATCCCATCCAAGAGGCACGCCCCCTCCCTAAATCAGATGGCGACCCCTCCCGGCCTTCCGTCCTGGGTCTGACGGAAGCCCGTGTTCATGCCGGCCCGCGGGCCACCCACCCATACACAATTCAACCGTTGAAACTGTGTCCCGGCCCCCGACCCACTTCCGGCCTGAGCCGAACGGATGCAGTGCCCGAACTGCGGCGGCGACATCCGGCTGATCGCGTTCATCACGGAACCGGGGCCGATCCGGAACATCCTCACACACCTCGCCGAGCTGCTGGAGCCACCACCGGTCTTGCCCGCTCGCGGCCCACCGACCGATTGGGGCGAACTCGTGCAGATCCATGACGATCGCGACGTCTTTCAAGCCTCGCCCGACGATCTGCCCGTGATCGACATCCACAGACTCTAACCGGCGTCGGACACGACCCACGCATGTCGGGAAACTGCGAACTGGGACGCGGTCTGCGCCGAGGCGAGAAAATCGCCACCGCAGGGGCTGCGGGGCGTTTCGAGAAACCCGCTCCGGACGCCCGGGCCGCTCCTCCCGAGGCTCACGAGTCGCTCATCAGCCGGAGGACCGTTGAGGAAGTGCCATTGACCGGGCTATCCTTCACTGGCTCAGAGCCGGAGTGCCTGCTCGACGTGATGCTGGTCGATCTCGATGAGCTCGGGACCGTCGATTGCGATGCGCCCGGCTACGGCTGTCGGGCGCCGTTCTTTGACGTCAGCACGAAGGCTCGGAGGAAGGCCAGCGTGAAGCCCGGCCGGAAGAAGCAAGCTCCCCAAGCGGCGTGACGTGCTGCCGGCTCTGGTATGAACGCCGGTCGAAACGTGCAGGGCGCGGCGTCATTGCCCGGCGGCCCACCACTTCGACAGTCGGCCGGCAGGGACGGCGGGGATGGTGTCGTGGTCGTAGTGGGAGGTGTCGTTGAAGAGCGTCAGCCGTGCCCGCACCGGGCTTTTGAAGTCCACGATGTTGAGGGCGGCTGGATTCTGATCGAGGTTGTCGCGGTAGCGGCGCGGGTCGAAGCCGAGCAGGGAGCTGAGCAAGAGTCGGATCGTGGCCTTGTGCGAGACCACCGCCACGGCCTGATCGGCATGGTGCCGCACGATGTCCATCAGAACGGGCAGCGCACGCCCGGTGACTTCCAGTCCGCTTTCACCGCCGACGGGCGCGTAGGTGAAGGGATCCTCGTCCCACGCCGCCGCCTCCTCGGGGAATTGGGCCTCGACCTCGGCCCGCGTGAGCTGCTCCCAGCGGCCGTGCGAGATCTCCTTGAGTCCGGGACGCGGCAGCACCTCCACGCCATGCGGTGCGGCGATGATCCGGGCGGTCTCCATCGTGCGATCGAGTGGCGAGGCGTACACCGCGGCGATCTTCTCTCGGCAGAGTCGCTCCGCGAGCCGCGTCGCCTGCCGCCGGCCCTCGTCCGAGAGTTCGACGTTCGTGGCGCCCGCAAAGCGGTCTTCCGCGGTCAGCACTGTGGCGCCGTGACGGACGAGGAACAGGCGTGTGCTCATGGCGAGGGTCACGATTGAAGGTGTAGCGCGGTTACGCCGCGGAATGTGCGGCTGTCAGGCAGCACTGTCAAGAGCGAGGCCCGTTCGTCATTCGGCAACGAGAGCAGTCACTGGTCCCGCTTGGCCGATCTCGTCCCACCGCCGCGGAAGCATCGGCATCGGTATCACGGAGTATTCGCGCCGAATCACAAGCTGAGGCGGGCGGTCACGGCGCTCGCCATCGGCAACGTCGGCAAGCAACGCGATACCGCGACCGGCGGGCACGTCCATGCCGGGCACGCCGCAGGCGATTGCTGCAACACTCACGAAAAGCTCCGCTCGCACGACACCTCACGGGTGGCCTGGGCGAAACTCATGGCCCGGGTGGGGGAGGAGTTTCCGCTCGAGTGCCCGAACTGCAGCGGCGACATCCGGCTGATGGCGTTCATCACCGAGCCCGGGCCCATCCGCAAGATCCTCACCCACCTCGGCGAACCGCTCGAACCACCGCCCGTCTCTGCCGCCCGTGGCCCGCCGACCGACTGGGGCGAGCTCGTGCAGATCCATGACGATCGCGACGTCTTTCAAGCCTCGCCCGACGATCTGCCAGTGATCGATATTCACAGCCTCTGACCGGCGTCGGACACGAGGCGTCGAAGCCCCGGGAACGGCCGACTGGGACGCGGTCTGCGCAGACGCGAGAAAAACGCCACCGAAGGGGCTGCGGTGCGTTTCAAGAAACCCGCTCCGGCCGCCCGGGCCGCTCCTCCCGAGGCTCACGACTCGCTCATCAGCCCGAAGACCGGTGCGGAGGTGCCATTGACCGGGCTTTCCTTTGGGGCTGCTCACGCCTGAGCAGGCCCGGCGGCTGGCGGCCGCCGGGGTGGACAAGGTCAACCACAACCTCAACACGAGCGAGCGGTACTATCCGCAGATCTGCTCGACCCACACCTACGCCGACCGCCTGGCCACGCTCGAGGCCTGCCGTTCGGCCGGCCTGCAGCTGTGCAGCGGCGGCATCATGGGCATGGGTGAGACCCACGACGACCTCGTCGACATGGCGATGGAACTGCGGTCGATGGGGGTCGAGTCGATCCCGCTGAATTTTCTCAATCCGGTGGACGGCACGCCGCTCGCGGGCACGCGGCGGCTGAATTCCCGCGACTGCCTGCGGGGGCTGGCCATGATGCGGCTGGCGAATCCGGCGGCCGAGATCCGCATCGCGGGCGGCCGCGAGATGCACCTCGGCAGCCTGCAGCCGCTCGGGCTCTACGCGGCTAACTCGATGTTCGTCGGCGACTCCCTGACGACCAGGGGGCAGCTGCCCGAGGCCGACTACCGGATGATCGAGGAGATGGGATTCGTGATCACCCGTGGAGCGGAGGCGTCGGAGCCGCAGGCGTCGCCCTGATGTCATGAACCGGGAGGTTCATGACGCTCGCTCAGCGCGCGGGTTCCAGTGCGCGTGCGGCCCGGTCGCTAGACCGTTTTCAGACAGAGCCTAGACCTTCATATCGACTGGATCAGGAGTTCCAAGGCAGGCCAACGCCAACCGCTCGAGGAATACAGGACCAGTCCCGACGCGTCTGGACTGTGGTCGGCGCCACCATCAGGTCGGCAGCCCGTCACCAGACCTAATCCACCTTCTTCACGCTCAACACGGTGACGCTCGGGCCGAACTGGGCCTGCACGAGCTTCTTCGCCTGCCCGGCATCGGATGCCTTGATCTGGGTGGTGCTCACCTTGCCGTTGAGGCGGATCCGGGCCTCGTACGTGTGCTGGACGGCGACGACCGCCGGGTCGGTGGCGGCACAGGCTGACGGGACCACCCCGACGCTCAGCACCAGGCACACAATCCAAACCTGAATCATGGGTCAGCTCCTCATGAACACGTGGCCTCGCCCCGCGGGCCGGTGGAAAAGGCTTCTTCACTGCAATGCGAAACCGGACGGCGATTCGGCTCAGGCCGGGACGGAGATCCGGGACAGGAGCACATTTTCGCCGGGAAAGTGCGTCTGGGTGGATGGGGGGCCACGGCGGATGGACGCCGTCGAACGGATAGCCGGGATGGCCTGCCATGACCGGCTTCATTCGTGGCACCGAAGACACCGACGTGCCGTGAATCCACTCGCCTGCCACGGAAGTGAGACAACGGTGACACGGCGATTTTCCTCAGGGGCCGGCGCTCATCCGCGTAGACGTTCGTAGAAATCACGCGGCGAAAGAATGGCGACGCCGCGAAAGAGCCCGAGTGCGAGCAATTCCTGATCACCCGTCACAAGAGCGGCCATAGATCCCGCGATTGCGGTACCCAGCACGGGAAGGTCATCCTTGTCACGAACCGTTCCGGGCGGCACAGCGACCGGCTCCACAAGTTCAACGTTTGCCCTCAGCACGGCGACCGCCGCATCCGCCTGCCGCTTCGTTGCCTTGAACTTTCCTCGATAATGCTTCGTGAACGCGCCCAGGATGTGCTCGGAGAGAATGACCACGTGGTCACGAAAGACGAGCGTCACCAGGGCCTGGCACAAACCGTGCGTGGCGATGGCCGCCAACAACACGTTCGTATCGAGCACCACCCTCACGAGACAGCCTTGAAGATGTCCTCGTCGGTGATGAAACCCTGCGCTTCCGCGAGAGGGACGGTCGTCTTCCGAAGCGCCGCAAGCTGCTCGCTGGCGATGTAGCGCCGCAAGGATTCCCGCACGAGTTCACTTGCTGGCCGATGGTGTCGGCGGCTCAAGGCGTCCAATTGCCGCTTCAGGTCCGCCGGAATTCTGACATTCAGCGTCGTTTCCATGTATCACATTGTAACGCACATGGCGAGCAGGTCAAGGCGGATCGCCGCCGCGAGGTCGAACTCCACTGGCTGCGAATGAAGTCCTTCATGCCGCAACGCCCGAGCGTCGCACCTCGCGCAGCAGAGGGCTGTCGCCATGCTCATACTCCTCGCGTGTCAGCGGCTTCACACTCACGCGGCGACCGAGTCGCAGGGCAACCGGATACACCGCGGCCAGAGCCCGCTCCAGCTCGTCGCCATAGTCACCGGACTGCGCCTCGAGCACCGCCAGCACGTCGATATCACTGTCCGGCCCAGCCTCGGCCAAGGCCTCGGCTCCAGCCGCCCACGCTGGTTGCCTTGGTAAACCCTGTACCTGAACCCTCACATCGCCTGGTACAGGAAATCCAACCTGGTCAGGCATATTGGATTTCTGAGCTTTTGCGTGGGCACTCGCGGGCCGTGTCACGGGTCGGCGGCTCGGGTCGGTGAGCCGTCCCTGTCACGGCTATCCTCCGTTGTCGCAACGCTGGTCGTCATACAGGTGCGGCATCTGCTCCGGGCTGTCCTCGTACCACGACGGGTCGAGGCTCTCGCCCCTGGCGGCGGCGACCCTCTCGAAGAAGTTCCTCATCGAGCGGTAGATGTCGATCAATCGCCGCCGGCCTACCGGTACATCGAATCGTTGGATCCCGTCGTCGGACACGTCTCACCTCCCGTGCCTATCACGTTGCAAGGCCGCCTCACCCGCCTCGGCGATGCGGGCGATCGTCGAGATGAGCCCCTGAGTGTCGTGCGTGCTTCGGCGTATCCCCGCAGGGTCCCAGCGACGGCCGAGGTCGATGGCGGGGTTTTCTTGCAGGCATGAGATCGCCCACGGGCTCGCTTCCTCGAGCCACCGCACAGACAAGGACGCCCCGGAGTGCGTGGCGAGAATGGCCGCCACGTCATCCGACACCTTCGTCAGCCCGTCGAGGCTCAAAAGCGGATGCCGCACCAGCTCCCTTGCCACGTCCGGGGCGATCTCGGCGAGCCCGTTCAACGACAGCGTGCCCGCGGTGTGGGTTGCGAGGGTCGCCGCCACGGCAGCCGAAATCGTCGTGACGCTGTTGAGAAAAAGTCCTGACAGCCCGCGATGCCCCCCGACGCACGGCTGGGCGGCGAGCACGGCGGCACGCGGCTGACCGAGGGCCGTGAGGCCGCCGAGTGAGAGCGGCCCGCCGTGGTGCACGAGGGCCTTCAGCCGTGCGACCGGGATCGTATTCGGCACCTGGATGGAGAGCGAACCCTCGTGCGTGCCGAGGCACTCGGCCACGGCGTCGGTGACGTCGAGCGAGGAGAGGTGGAGCGGCCCGCGGTGCCCTGCCAGGAGCGCGGCCTCAGAGGCCGTCACCGACGCGACTTTTTGGAGGCACAGGTAGCCCTCGCGGCCCGAGAAGGCTTCCGCCACGGGCCGTCCGACGGTCCGCAGCCCGTGGAGATGCAGTTTGCCGGGATGCCGGGCCAGACGGGAGGCTTCGCGGCCGGTGAGCCGCGTCAGCCCGTCCAGAAACAGGTCGCCGCGATGTCGGGAGAGCGCCTCGGCGACGCCCGGCCCGAGCGTTTCAATCCCGGCGAGATGGAGCGCGTGTGCGTGGCGCGAGAGGCCCTTTGCCGCCGCGGGACTCAGTCGCTCGAGACGGCCGAACGACAGTTCCCCACCGTGCCTTCCGAGCGATATCGCTGCGGTCGCAGAGAGTCGCCGCAGGTTGTTGAGCGACAGCCCGCCTCCCCGATGCGCACCGAGCGCCGCCGCCACGGCACGACAGATCGACGTGAGCCTGTCGAGGTAGAGGTGGCCGGAATGCTTTGCCAGTTCACGCGCCACCGCCACCGGGAGCCGGATCACTTCGTGCAGGTAGAGGTGCGTCTGATAATGCCCGACGACGCCCACGTCACTGCCGCCGGCGACCCGGAGCCAGCCGTGCGTTGCCCCCGCGATCGTCTCGTCGGGGTCATAGGCAGGCTCGCCATCCTCCGCCGCGACGACCGGCCGGCGGAAGGCATCGACGATCGCCCGGGCCCCCGCCGCATCGAGGTGCCGGATGCGGGAGGTCTCGGCGCGGAGCGAGGGGTTTCCGAAGGGGCCGCTCATGGCGAGTCCTCCGTGTCCCGCGCGCGGCCTGGCGCCTCGACGAACCGACGCCCGCGCTCGCCTGCCGGCGGGGTCCAGATCGGATCGACCCCGGTCGGCAGCGGGTCGCACCGCACGAAGATGCGCCGCGGCGGATCCTGGAAATACAAGAGCAGCGCCGGGCAGAGCCAGCCCTCCATGCGTTCGCCGAGCACGTCACCGGCGTACCAGTTGCCCCCGTTGGGGTCGGGACGCAGCCAGTGCAGTTCGACGTCATGCCCGACGAACGCGTGATCACAGAACGTCATCGTGAATCCGGCCTCGGGATTCGGCAGCCGTTTGGCCGTCACGACGCGGGTGATCATCTCGGTGATCCCGCACACGAAGGCCTCTTCCTTGAGGCCCGTGCGCTCGTCGTCGAACACCCAGCAGGTGCGGTCGAGCAGGTAGGGATAGAGCGTCAGGACACGGTCGGTGGACATGCGAGGAACTCCTGTGAAGGGGGAACGCACGACGAAACGCATTCAGGGCATCGGGCAGAGGCGAACAATGCGGGGAAGCAGGGCCGGTCACGCGATCAGCAGGACGTCACGGGTGGCTTCCGGACTCATGGGGACGAGCGCGGCCGGCCGCGGCATGTGTCGCTCGGGCACCGTCTCGCCCTGGCCGGCGAGCCGGGCGAGGAGTTCGTCCCGCCGGCGGATCGCGATGTCGAGCGACCGTGTGCGGAGCGACCGACGGATGCGCCGCTTTCGGCAGTCGAAGTGGATTGTGTAGTGCACCCACCAGGTGCCGTTGTTGCACCAGAGATGGTGGCGGGGGTTGGATTCGTCCACTCGAATCGACGGATATCCGATCGGCATCGCAGTCTCCCTTCCGTACCATCCCCGGAAGAGCTTCCGCGGCCGTCCCCTACGGCTCCGGCCGCAGGACCAAGACGATCCTCGAAAGCTTCGCCGGTGGCTCCGGCCGCCCACTGGCGGCCAGAGTTTCCCGGCGCACATCCTCCCGACCGGTTGCTCGGTCGGGTCACCACCTTTGCTTTCGCGAGGTTGGCCCGGGCGGCCGCGTGGGTCGCCCGATTCAAGCCGGATGTACCTTCCACCCACATTCTACGCGACCACGCCATCCGTGTTCGGCTGGGGGCGGTATCCGCTGTGTCATAGGCCGGATTGTCGCCGTCAGACGGTGCGCTGGTGGGGCATGGGGCAGTGTCGATATGCCCTGGCGGATCGCCACCGCGTCGGCGCTTCGCCGCCGTGAGGTTTTCAACGGCGTGCCGACCCGGTTTCGTCCGGCGTGATCCATGCGAGCCGGGCCGGCCGGCCGCGTTCCCCGACGACCACTGCCCGCTGGCCGAAGGTCCGACCGAGCGAGAGTGCTGCGGTCTCGTCGAGCCCGAGCACCAAAACGCTCGCCTCGGCCGGCCACGATCCGTCGTCGCCGATGCCCACGCCGGGGTGACAGGACAGGGCGTGTCGCCTCAGATGGCGGAGGAGCGCCTCGTGTCTCCGGAGATTCTCCGACGGATCGAGTCTCACCGAGCCGGGATTGGCGGCACTCACGAATGCCCACGTCATGCTGCCCGCCACGTCGAGGAGGCGGTCGAGATCCTCCGTGATGCAGCCACACCGGATCGTGAGTGGGCCGACCGGCGTGTCGGACACGTGGTACGAGGTCGCCTCGTAGGCGGCACGCAGACCGTCGGGGGGTGTGTTCATCCTCGAGTTCGCACGGTCCCCTTCGCCGCCGCAGGGAGCGGGGGCGCCCCCACGCGAGGCGATCACGTGTTCGCCGATGATCCGACGAGCTGCGCGGTGGCACGGTCGATCGCCGCAGTCACGCGCGCCTCGTCCTCGCCCTCGGCGATGATCCGCACGATCGGCTCCGTGTTGCTGCCACGCACGAGCAGCCACCCACCGGGCCAGTCGAGACGCAGGCCATCGAGGCGGCTCGCATGCGCCTCGGGGAACGCCCGTGCGATCCGCTCGAGACCGTCGGGCAGGCCCGGGCCGCGCAGGTCGGGCGAGAGCTCGACCTTCGTCTTCCGCATGACGAGGCGAGGCAGCGTGTCGGCCCAGGCCGACAGGTCGGTGCCCGGGTGCGTGGCCAGATGGTCGAGCACGATCGCCATGGCCACGAGGCTGTCTCGGACGAGCACGACCCGTGGGTCGATCACGCCTCCGTTTCCCTCGCCACCGAGGACTGCCCGTGTCGCGAGCATGGCGTCCACGACGTTCGCCTCGCCGACGGCGGACACGTGGCATGCAGCGCCGTACCGGGCGGCGAGCGCGGCTGCCATCCCGCTCGTCGAACAGTTGACGACGATCGGACCGGCTCGACGCGACAGCACGGCATCAACGGCCAGCGCGAGCGTCGCCTCCTCGCCGAGGTAGCGGCCGGTCGGATCCGCGATGGCGAGCCGATCGGCGTCGGGATCCTGAAAAAACCCGACGTCGGCGGCGGCCGCGGCGACCCGCGGGAGCATGGCGGCCAGGTTGGCCTCCGTGGGCTCCGGGTCGTGCTCGTAGCGGCCGTCGGCATCACCACCCCCCACCACCGTGTCGCAGCCGAGCCGCTCGAGAAGCGGAAGGGCCGCGCGGCTCCCGGCCCCGTGGCAGCAGTCGATCCAGACCCGGAGCCGCCGCTGCCTGATTGCAGGGACGTCGACGATGTCGCTCACGAGATGCACATGATCCCGCGCGGCGTCGTGCGTCCTCGACCTTCCCGGCACGCCGGCTGCGGTCCACGGTGCGGCGGTGTCGAACCGGTCGCGAACGGCGCGGCCCGCGGCCGCATCGAGCACCCGGCCGGCAGCCGAAAACAGCTTGATGCCGTTGTAGCGGGCGGGGTTGTGGCTCGCGGAGATCTGTACGCCTCCGATCGCTCCAGTCGCACGCACCGCGATGCCGATCGACGGCGTCGCGGCAACGTCGCAGTCGATCACGTCGCGGCCGAGCTCGGTGAGGCGGTCGATCATGGCGGCCGCGAGGGCCGGCCCGGACGCCCGACCGTCACGGCCGACGACGATCGCGCCCGGCGGAAGGCCGGCGGAGAACGCCGTCACGTAGCGGAGCGCGACGTCGGTCGTGAGCGATCCGCCCACCACGCCTCTCAGGCCCGACACGCTCACGATCAGCGGGTCGTCGGTGGAGTCGGTGTTCGTCATGGCGACGGGGAGTATAAAAGGCGACCGTGCCGTTCGCCCTTCCTTGCGAGAGATTCACGCCGTGACCGCTCCCGTCGATCGAGTCGCCTCGGCGTTGCTCGGTGGCCGCGCCGAGTCCGCCGAGGCCTCGTTGGTCCGCCGGCTCGACCTCCTCACCGCCGCGCATGCCGCGGGCTGGATCACCGAGCATTCCGCCACCAGCATGCGCGACTGGCTCACGCAGTCGCGCTATGCCGCCGACGCCCCGGAACTGGGCCACCGCATCGACGCGACGCAGCCCGGACCCGCCGGCTGGAAGGAGCTCGACGACGTCTTCTGGACCGTGATTCCCTTCGGCACGGGCGGTCGCCGTGGCCGCATGTATCCGGTCGGCTGCAACGCGATCAACGATCGAACCATCGGGGAGAGCGCCCAGGGACTGGCCGACTACGTGCTCGGGGCCATCGGGCCCGCTGTCGAGCCGACGTGCGCGATCGCCTACGACACGCGGCACCGGTCGGAGCATTTCGCGAAGCTCTGCACCGAGGTGCTGCTCGCCTCCGGATTTCGCGTCTTCTTCCTCCGTGGCTACCGCAGTACGCCCGAGCTGTCCTTCACCGTACGGCAGCAGCGCGCGACCTGCGGCATCATGGTCACCGCGAGCCACAATCCACCGTCGGACAATGCGGTGAAGGTGTACTGGGAGGGTGGCGTGCAGGTGTCGCCGCCGCACGACGCCGGCATCATCGAACGGGTGATGCGTGTCGAGACGGTGCGGCGCGCGCCATTCGAGCAGGGCGTGGCCGATGGACGCGTCGTGTTCGTCGAGGAGGAGATGGATCCGGCCTTCGTGAGGGCGGTGCTCGCCCAGTCGGCTCCCGGACCGCGAGGCGTCTCGATCCTGTATACGCCGCTGCACGGTGTCGGCGCCTCGGCCGTCGTGCCGGTGCTCCGCGGGGCCGGATTCGAACGGCTCCGTCTCTACGGACCCCAGGAAGAGCCCGACGGGGACTTCCCGAACGTGCCCGGGCACGTGGCGAATCCCGAGAACCCGGCCGTACTCGGCGGTCCGATCGAGGAGGCGCGGCAGCGGGGCGATGACCTCGTGCTCGCGAGCGATCCCGACTGCGACCGCCTCGGGGCCGCCGCGCCCGTGAGT
>JBJTBO010000207.1:0-6768 GCA_046091445.1 Planctomycetaceae bacterium
CCCCCAGGGAGGTGGCCCCGCAGCGACCGCAGTCCGCCGGCAGGCCGACCCCGGCCCGCGATGACGCGGGCGAACGAGCCCGGCAGGCCGCGCAGGAGCGCGCGCGGCGGCGCTCGCGGCGCACGATCATCATCCTGCTCATGGGCATCGCGATTCTCGTCGTGCTCGCGCTGAGCCTGGCGCGGGGGGGCCGCCGCTGAGCCGGCGTCGCACACGAAGCCGCCGGGACGACGTCGCTCAGACCAGCGACTCGCCGAGCGCGAGCAGCTCCTCGGCATCGAGAAAGACGTCCGCTCGCTCGAAGATCCTCGCGATCGCCGCGCGAGGGATCCGCATCTTGAGTCCTCCCACGGCGAGGGCCCCGTAGACGACGGCCGATCCGTCGCGTCGGGCCTTGTCGGTGGGCAGGATGCCGTCGATTCCGGCCGGAGGCACGGCATTGAGGTCGATGAAAACCTTCGCCGAGGTGGCCAGGGCCCTGCCGGGGCCGTCGAGCATCGTCACGCCGGCACGCCCGGCGGCGACCACCAGATCGGCCCGCTCGACGAGCCGCGCCACCGCCGTGGCGGCCTGCACGCCGCCGCTCCACTCCACGGGCTCGCACCGCGCGTCGGGCACCACCGCCCGGACCTGCGCCACCGCCTCCTCGGCCCGTGCCAGGGATCGCGAGGCCACGTGGACCGAAGCACCGCGGCTGGCGAGCAGCCGCGCGACACGCTGTCCGACCGGGCCGGGCGCACCGAGCACCAGCGCCGTGGTCGGAGGCTTCCCGCCCGGGGCGACCGGCAGGTGCCGGCCGGCGGCGATGACGGCCGCCGCCGCCGTGGTGTTGGCGCCCGACGGGTCGACGAGCACGCCGACCCGCATCGGCCCGAAAAACGTCCCTCGCACCGTCGCCGCCAGCGCCTCGACGGCGGCGACATCGCCGCCCCCGAGAAAGATCGCCGTGTTCGAGAGCGCATCGACACCGCGGGTGAAGATCGCCCCGTGCACGAGCGACACGGCCTGCTCGGCCGTCACGCCGCCATGCCGCAGCAGCACCTCCGCGCCGGCATCGACCGCGACGACGGCGTCGAACGTGCTCGGCTGCGGGTCGCAGTCGAGCTGGATGAGGATGCGTTTGGTCATGGGGTGCTCACCCTGCCCCGACGGCCAGCCGCCCGGGCGTGGACACGTGCCTCGTGCCCACGCCACGGCGCGGTGGCTGGTGGGTGGCGATGGTCGGCCCGACCGTGATCAGAACCCACGGAAGGGATGGGCGGCCTTGTCCTTCCCGGCGATCATCTCGTCTGCCGTGGGCTTGCCCTTCATGGCATTGGAGATCGCATCCATCGTCGCCTTGTGGTTGTACTCGTAGATCTTCTTGTCGTCGGCGGCGAGCCAGTGGATGAACACGCCGCACACGATCACGAGATTCTCGGCGTCGCTCTTCGGGATCACACCGGCGGCGACGCTGTCGGCCACGGCCTTCGCGACGGCCGCCTGAGCCGGGCCGAACATCTGCACGGCCTGCTTCGCGCCCTTGATGGTGACCTTGGTGATCATCACCGTCGCCGGCTTGACGGCGAGGTTGGGCGTGAGCACCGCGAGCAGGTTGGAGTGGCCTTCGCTCTGCCGGGCCAGTGCGTTGGCGAAGGCGACACCGACCGGACCGTCCTTGCTGCCGATCAGCAGGTCGATGTGCGCCACCTCGTTGCCATCACCCGCCAACGCCTCGCCGATGAACATGGACATGCTGGGCTTCTCCTTCTGAAACTCGCTGGGACTCGTGTCGCCGTGGATGCCTCCGAACCGGCGGCGAGGATACCATCTCCGGGTGGGGCGGCAAGGTGCGGCCCGTGCGAGCGAGCGATGCCCGATCTCCCGACGCCCCGGACGGTCGCCGGCCCCGGCGCAGGGCCGCAGCTCGTCTGCGTGGGCGCGAGCGTCCGCGCGCTGGCATGCGCGGCGGCGCGTGCGGGCTGGCGCGTCCATGCCGCGGACCTCTTCGGCGACCGCGATCTCCTCGCCGAGGTGACGACCTACACGAGCGCCGCCGTGACGCCCTACCCCCACGGCCTCGCCGAGGCCGCCGCCCGGTTTCCCGACGGACCGTGGTGTTACACCGGCGCGCTCGAGAATCATCCCGAACTCATCGATCGGATCGCCGCCGCCCGGCCGCTCGCCGGCAATCCCGGCAGCGTGGTCCGCCGCGTGCGCGACCCGATGCTGCTCGGTCCGGCGGTGTGCGAGGCCGGGCTCGGCTTTCCGGACACCTTCGCGAGCCCCGCGGGCCTTCCCGCCGACGGGTCGTTCCTGCGCAAGCCGCGGGCGTCCGCCGGCGGACGGGACATCGCTCCGTGGCACGGGGCGACGCCCGAACAGACGGAGAGGGACCACGTCTGGCAACGGCGCGTCGACGGGGACTCGTGGGCCGTGGCGCTGCTCTGCGAACGCCACGGTGCACGCCCCTGGGGCTTCAGCCGGCAGCTCGTCGGATGCCGCTGGTGTCATGCCGGCGCGTTCGCCTACTGCGGCTCGATCGCGGTGCCCGACGGGGAGGTCCCCGCCCCGGTCCGCGACGCCGGCGACCGCCTCGGCGCGATGCTGGTCGCCACCTTCGGGATCGTCGGGCTCTGCGGCGTGGAACTCGTGGTCGATCGCGGCGGCCACGTCCATGTGATCGAGGTCAACCCGCGTCCCACGGCCTCGATGGAGCTCGTCGATCGGGCACGGGGCGTGTCACACGCCGCCGCCCATCTCGCCGCCTTTTCGCTCACGACGCCCATGCACGTGCCGACCGCCTTCGTGCCGACCGCGCTCGTGCCCTCCGCACACGTGTCGGCGGGCACGTGGGGGAAGGCGGTGCTCTTCGCCGCACATGACGTCCTCGTCGACGCGCGGGTCGACTTAGCGCTCGGACGCGCGCATGATCGCTGGTCGCGGGCTGACGGGTGGCCCGCCGTCGCCGACGTGCCCTGCACCGGGACGCGCATCGACGCACGGCGGCCGCTCGTCACGCTCTTCGCCCGCGGCGACACCGGACCATCCGTCCGGCGCACGCTGCGGCGACGCGCCGCCGCCCTGACGAAGATCTTCTCAACCGGCGAGCCGACGCGGTTCTGACGCAAAGCCCGCGGCCTCGAGGCCGAACTGCATCAGGTACGCGTCCTCGTCGGAATCGCGGTAGAAGTCCCGCAGCACCGTGACGGCACGGAATCCGGCCGCGCGGAAGAACAGCTGGGCCGGGAGATTCGTCTCCCGCACCTCGAGCACGATCCGACTGCGACGCTCGGGCGCGAGCTTCGCGATGAGGCGGCGCAGCATCTGCGTGCCGATGCCGAGCCGACGGTGCGAACGCAAGACGGCGAAGTTCAGCACGTGGAGGCGTGTCCGGTGGAGTTCGTAGATCATGAAGGCGACGACCGAGTCGGCATACTCGGCCACCATGCCGATGCACGTGCGTTGCCGCAGGGACCTCGTGAAGTCCTCCTCGGACCAGGGAAACTCGAACGCTTCGCGTTCGATCGCGAGCACGTCCGGCATGTCCCGACGGATCATCCAGCGCACGTGGATTCCGGCCCCCTCCGAGGTCAGCGCTGACAGCGACGGCTTGGTCACGATCCTCTTCTCCATGGTCCCGGTCCCGAGCCGTCCGATTCCGTGACGGTGGTCGGCCGTCAGGCCGGCTCGGTGTCCACACGCGGCCGCTGACGCAGCCGATGGGCGGCGGACCCTAGCAGCGTCTTCC
The DNA here is from genome assembly GCA_046091445.1 of Planctomycetaceae bacterium. Lineage (GTDB taxonomy): Bacteria > Planctomycetota > Planctomycetia > Pirellulales > UBA1268 > QWPN01. The sequence goes on from JBJTBO010000207.1 coordinate 3,731, forward strand.
GGGCCGGCCAAGGCGTCCGTGTCGGGCGCGTCGAAGCGAGCCCGCCCCCGCGCGGTGGACGCCGGGACCGGCGGCGATCGAGCCGAAAGCCCGCTTGACCCTGACGGCGGCCCACACCTAGCCTCCCCACCCCGCATGTCCCGGTCCCCGGAACCGATCCGGGCGACCGTGCTGCGATCCGGGGCCTCCGTGACCCGTTCGAGGACTCGCCACATCGGGCTGTCGCCATGCGCCTCCACGTCGCCGGTCGTCGTCTGCTCGCCTCTTCGTCACGGCTCTGGCCACTGGGCCTCCTCGTCGCCGCGGCCGGCGTCATCGGCTGCGCCGGCTCGGCGATCCGCAGCCAGAGCCCGGAGATCGAAGCCCTCGCGAAGCTCGAGGCGAGCACGCGATTCGTCGGGGACTACTGCCTCGCCTGGGGACTCGGCACGAAGCGCATCGAACGGGCCGCGCTCGTGACCGGTCTGGCCAACACCGGCTGCGACCCGCCGCCGGGCCCCCAGCGGGCGACGCTGCTTTCGGACATGCAGGCGCGCGGCGTGATCGAGCCGAATCGCCTCCTCGCCGCTCCCTCGACGGCGCTCGTGTGGGTGCATGGCTTCCTGCCTCCCGGCGTGCGCAAGGGAGACCGCTTCGACGTCGTCATCGAGGTGCCGCCGGATCACGACACCACGAGCCTGGCCGGTGGCTGGCTGATGGAGACCCGCCTCGCCGAGATGGCGATCATCGGCAACTCGCTGCGCGACGGCCACGAACTGGGCATCGCCGTGGGGCCGGTGCTGGTCGATCCCGTCTCCGAGGGCACGCGTGACTCCAAGTCGAAGCTGCGCGCACGGGTGCCGGGCGGTGGCGTCTCCCTGACCGATCGCGAGATCGGCCTGGCGATCGCACCCGAGCATCGGTCGTTCGCCATGTCGAAGCGGCTCGGCGACTGGATCAACCGGCGGTTTCACGCCGTCATCCGCGGTGCGAAGCGCGGCGTCGCCACTCCCAAGACCGACCGCTACATCGCCCTCGAGGTGCCTGAGGTCTACCGGCACAACCTGCCCCGCTACCTGCGCGTGGTGCAGTCGGTCGCCGTCATCGAGCCCACGGAAGGAAGGCACGCCCGCCTCCAGCTGCTCGCACGACAGCTCACCGACCCCGTGACGGCACCCGGCGCCGCACTCCGACTCGAGGCGAGCGGCAAGGACGCGATCCCCACGCTGCGCGAGGCGCTCGACTCCCGCGATCCGGAGATCCGCTTCGCGGCCGCCGAGGCGCTCGCCTACCTCGGCGAGTCGGTCGCCGCGCCGCGGCTCGCGGAGGCTGCCGGGACGCTCCGCAGCGCCCGTCCGGCGGCGCTGGCCGCGCTGTCGGTGATCGACGACGCCCGCGGCATCGACGCCCTCCAGTCCCTGCTCGCCAGCCGCAGCGCCGCGACCCGCTACGGCGCGTTTCGCGCGCTGTGGCGCATGGACAGAAATCTCCCGCTCGTGCGCGGCGAGCAGCTGGGCGACGCGTGCTCGCTGCACGTGCTCGACGTCGAGGGCCCCCCGCTCATCCACGCCACGCGCAGCGATCGGCCCGAGATCGTCTTCTTCGGCACCGATCACCCGGTGGAGGACGGCCTGCGCGCGGAGGCCGGCACGACCATCGTCGTGGTGGTCAGCGGGGTGCGGGCGCGGGTGAGCCGGTTCGTCGCGGGCGAGGCGGATCGCACGGAAGACGTCGCCGCGCGCGCCGACGAGATCGTGCGCGCCATCATCGACATCGGCGGCACCTACCCCGACGCGGTGCAGTTCCTGCAGCAGGCCAGCTCAGCCCACGCCCTCGGCAGCCGCGTGGCGTTCGACGCGATCCCCCGCGAGTTCGACGGCCGGCAGAGCATCCACGAGGAGGCGTCACTCCAGTATCGCGACATCCCGGATGGCCCCACCGACGACGACACCACCTCCGCGGTCGGCCGCGACGACGTGGACGAGGCATCATGACGCGGCTGAAGGCGCTCGAGCTGTTCGGCTTCAAGAGCTTCGCCGACCGGACGTCGTTCGAGTTTCCCGAGGGCATCACGGTCGTGGTCGGGCCGAATGGCTCCGGCAAGTCGAACGTGGTCGATGCGATCAAGTGGGTGCTCGGCGAGCAGTCCGTGCGCAGCCTGCGGGGCAAGGAGATGACGGACGTCATCTTCGCCGGCTCGACCAGCCGCAAGCCGCTCAATTACGCGGAGGTGTCGCTCGTCTTCGACAACCGGGCGGCACTGCTGCCGCTGTCGACGCCGGAGGTGCGCATCGCGCGCCGCGTCCAGCGGAACGGCGACAGCGAGTATCTCGTCAACGGCGAAACGGCGCGGCTGCGCGACATCCGCGAGCTCTTCGCCGGAACCGGCGCTGCGACGCAGGCCTACAGCGTGATCGAGCAGGGGCGGGTCGACGCACTCCTGGTCGCGTCGGGGAGGGAACGCCGTGCGGTCTTCGAGGAGGCGGCGGGCATCGGCCGCTTCCGCACGCGGCGCACCGAGGCCCTCCGCCGCCTCGAGCGTGCCGAACTCAACCGTCAGAGGCTCGCCGATATCGCCGGTGAGCTCGGCAGCCGCCTGGAGACCGTGCGCCATCAGGCCGCGCGGGCGAAGCGCTGGCGGCAGCTCTCCGACAGGCTGCGATCGCTGCGACTCGCCGCAGCGACGCGCGACCTCGCTGACGTCGACGCGGCCGTCGCGGACATCGAAGGACGCCGTACCGCGGTGCGGGAATCGCTCGGGGACGCGGAGCGACGCGCCACCGAAGCGGCGGCGACGGCCGCGCTTCTCACGGCGTCCGCGACCGAGCTCGTGCCCACGACGGCGGCGGCACGCGGAACCGCCGTCGCCGCGACGCGCGAGGCGGCCGAGGCGGAGGCGGCCCTGGCGATGGCCCGTGCGCGCCGGGGAGACCTCGAGCGCGCGGCCGAGGGGGCTCGCCCGGGCACGCGGGTCGCGAGAAGCGAAGCCTGGGCTGCGGAACGCGCGGTGGCCTCCGCCGACACGGCGGCAGCGGCGCTGACCGAGCGCATCCGGGAAC
>JBJTBO010000208.1:0-10580 GCA_046091445.1 Planctomycetaceae bacterium
CGACGCAGCGTTTCCCCAAGACGGTTTTCCCAAGACGCTCCCCCAGGCGGATCCCCGCGTCCGTCGTCCCTCCCGCCCCCACCGTATCATGGAAGCAGGCATCGTTGGACTGCCGAACGTCGGCAAGAGCACGCTCTTCAACGCGCTGACCATGTCCCAGGCCGCGCAGAGCGCCAACTATCCGTTCTGCACCATCGAGCCGAACGAGGGGATGGTGAGCGTGCCCGACGATCGGCTGCGCCGGATCACGGCCCTCATCGCGACGAAGAAGGTGATCCCCGCGGCGCTCAAGCTCGTGGACATCGCGGGGATCGAGAAGGGCGCGAGCGAAGGCCAGGGGCTCGGCAACAACTTCCTCGCCCACATCCGCGAGGTCGACGCGATCCTGCAGGTGGTGCGCTGCTTCGAGGATCCCGACGTGATCCACGTGGCCGGTCGCGTCGATCCCGTCTCCGACATGGAGACGATCGAACTCGAGCTCATCCTCGCCGACATGCAGCACCTCGAGAACGTGCTGCCCCGGGCCGAGCGGGCGGCCAAGAGCACCGACAAGGAGGCCCGGCTCAAGTTCGAGGCGCTCTCGAAGTGCCTCGACCACCTGCGTCACGAGAAGCCCCTGCGGACGCTGTCGCTCTCGGATGTGGAGCGGGACGCCGTCCGCGAGTTCGGCCTGCTCACGGCGAAGCCGATCCTCTACGTGGCCAACGTCGACGAGTCGGACGTGACCGGCCAAGGCCCGCTCGTGCAGGCCGTGCGCGCCCAGGCGACGCGGTCGGGAGCCGAGGTCGTGGCCGTGTGCGCGAAGCTCGAGGCGGAGATCGCCGAACTCGACGAGGCCGACCGCGCCGAGATGCTCGCGGGAGCCGGGCTCGAGGAGCCGGCCCTCGCCGTCCTCGCCCGTGCCACCTACCGCACGCTCGGCATGCAGAGCTACTTCACGGCCGGCGAGAAGGAGGTGCGAGCCTGGACCATCCCCGTCGGGGCCACCGCGCCGCAGGCGGCGGGCGTCATCCACACCGACTTCGAGAAGAAGTTCATCCGGGGCGAGATCTACTCGCTCGAGGACCTCGAGACCTACAAGACGGAAAAGGAGATCCGGGCCCACGGCCGACTGCGGGTCGAGGGCAAGGACTACGTCATGCAGGACGGCGACATCTGCCACTGGCTCGTGTAGCGCGCATCGGACGGCAACGGAGCAGCGGCGCGAGCGCACGTCGTGCGCCGCAGATCGGGTCACGCCGAGAGCGACCGCACGCCCGGCTCGGCCGGTCGCATGTCGTCGGGCAGCCACTCGCGGTCGGCCACGTCCTCGTCCACCGGAGGGCGCCCGGGACCGAAGCCGGTCGCATACTCCTCCGCGTGCCCCTCGTCGGCGGTCGCCGCGAAGAACGTGTACATCACCGGCACGAGGATGAGGACGAGCGCCGTCGTCATCATCAGCCCGAAGGCCATCGAGGTGGCCATCGGGACGAGGAACTGGGCCTGGAAGCTCGTCTCCAGGAGGAGCGGCAGGAGCCCGCCGATCGTCGTCACGCTCGTCAGCATCACCGGCCGGAATCGGAGGCAGCCCGCCTCCCGCAGGGCCAGCCGCAGCGGCTGGCCCGAGCGCACGCGGTGGTTGATGAAGTCGATGAGGCAGATCGAGTCGTTCACCACGACCCCGGCGAGCGCCACGAGGCCGAACATGCTGAAGAGCGTGAGCGGCATCCCCATGACCGCATGGCCGAAGACGGCTCCGGCGATCCCGAACGGGATTGCGGCGAGGATGAGAAACGGCTGGAAGTAGCTCTTGAACTCCATCGTCAGCAGCACGAACATCGCGAAGAGGGCGACCACGAAGCCGATGCCGAGGCTGCGCAGCGATTCGTTCGTCTGCTCCTGCTGCCCCTCCCAGCGGACGCGCACGAGCGGAAACTCCGCCTCGAGCTCCGGCATGAGCCGCCGCTCCATGTCGGCGGTGATCTGGCCGCTCGTGAGCGTGCTGGTGGCCATGTCGATGTCGGCCGTCACGGTGATCGACCGCTTCTGGCCGAGCCGGTTGATCTCGGAGTAGCCACGCGCGACGGTGACATCGGCCAATTCACCGAGCGGCCGCTGCACGCCGTCGGGGCCGGTCACCCGGACGTCGCCCAGCGTGGCGAGGCTGCGGCGCTCCTCCTGAGGGTAGCGCACCATCAGCTTGATTTCGTGCCTGCCGCGCTGGAGCCGCATCACCTCCTCGCCGTAATAGCTCGCGCGGATCGTGCCGGCCAGATCGCCGAGCGAGACGCCGAGGGCCTCCGCCCGCGGCTTCACGCGCAGCTGGTATTCCCACTTGCCGGGCCGGGAGTCGTCGTCGATGTCGATGACACCCGGATACCGCGCGAGCCATTCCTTGCAGCGTTCCACGGCGGCCTCGAGCTGCCGCACCGCCTCCGGCTGCGACGACGCGAGCAGCTTGAACTCGATCGTCTTCCCGCCGGGGCCGATGTTCTCGGTGCCGTAGACGAGCGACTCCGTGCCCGGGAAGTCGCCCGCGAGCCTCCGCCACTCGCTGATGAACTGCTCGCTGGTGACGTCCCGCTTCTCCCCCTCGACGAGCTCCACCGCCACCGCGCCCACGTGGCTGCCGCTCATGCGTGCGTCGGGCCCCACCTCGCCCTGCGCGGCGACCTGGCCGACGGCGCGGTGGACGAGCTGCACGATCGGCGCGCCGGGTCGGGAGAACCCCCTCGCCGCCTCCTCGGCCGCCCGCTCGATCCGCTGCGTGGCCTCCTCGGTGACGGCCACCGGCGTGCCGTCGGGGAACACCACCTTCGCCAGCAGCCGGTTCGCGTCGATCTTCGGAAAGAGCTGGAACGGGGTCACGCCGCCCCGGACGATGCCGATGGCCACCAGCAGGATCGACACGGCAGCGGCGAGCGTGGCGAGCCGGTTGTCGAGGGCCACGTCCAGCACGGGCGAGTAAATCCGCCGCACGAACCACTTGAGCCCCCGCTCGCACGCCCGCTGCAGGAGGGCGACCGCGGGCAGCAGGACCCGCAGCGGATAGAGCACGATGCCCAGGATCGTGAAGACGAGATTCTTCTCGTGGGCGAGGTGCCCGGGAAGCACGAGCGTCGACTCCAGGAGCGACATCAGGAGCGTGGCGATGAACGCGAACGGCATCACCGCGATGAACTTCCCCATCACGCCCGAGACGAAGCAGAGCGGCAGGAACGTGATGACGGTCGTCAGGACGCTCGAGATGACGCTCGGCACCACCTCGACCGTGCCGTCGATCGCCGCAGCCGTGAGGCTCTTGCCCATGCGCCGGTGCCGCTCGACGTTGTCGCTGACGACGATGGCGTCGTCCACGACGATGCCGATCGCCATAAGGAAGGCGAACATCGAGAGCATGTTGAGCGTCTGGTCGGTCGCGAACATGAGCATGCCGGTCCCGAGCATCGAGAACGGAATGCCCAGGGCCACCCAGAAGGCTATCTTGAGGTCGAGGAAGAGCGCGAGCACCACGAACACGACCACCAGGCCCTGCAGCCCGTTCGACACGAGCATGTCGAGCCGGTCGCGGACGTCGATCGACTGGTCCGCCCAGGTCACCAGCTCGTACCCCGGCGGCAGCGACGCGTCACGCACGTAGGAATTGACCGCCGCCACCATCGCGAGCAGGTCCTCGTCGCTCGTGCGATCCACCGAGATCACCATGCCGGCCCGGCCGTTGATCCGGTTGCTCGAGGCCACGTCCGCGAACTCGTCGCGCACCGTGGCGAGGTCCCCCACGGTGAGGACGAGGCCGTCGGGCAGCGTGACGAGGGGCAGCTCGGCGATCCCGGCGCCGCTCGACCGCTTGTTCTTGCCCCGCAAGAGGATCTCGCCCCCCTCGCTGCGGATCGTGCCGCCGGGGAGCTCGAGGTTCTCGCGCCGGACGATGTCGGCGACCGCCCGGAGCGACAGCCCGTACTCCCGCAGCGTCGCCTCGGGAATCTCGATGTCGATCTCGTACTCCTTCGCCCCCTGGATGTTGGCCGCCGAGACGGCCGCCAGTCCGAGCAGGTCGTCGCGCACCTCCTCGGTGACGTCCCGCAGCTCCTCCTCCGCGACGCCTCCTTCCCTGCCCGGGGGTGCGAGCACGCCCACCTTGATCGCCGGCGTGCGGAGCGTCACCTGTTCCACCTTCGGATCCTCGGCCAGCTCGGGAAAGCTCGGGATGCGGTCGACCTCGGACCGGATCTCGGCGAGCGTCTTCTGGACGTCCTTCACCGACTCCTGCAGCTCGAAGACGCAGAAGCCCGACCCCTCCTGGGCGACGCTGGTCACCTTCTTCACGCCCGCGACGCTGCGGCAGGCCTCCTCGATCTTCTGGCAGATGCCCTCCTCGACCTCCTCGGGGGTGGCGCCGGGATAGGGCACCGTGACGAGCACGATCTCGAGGTCGAACTCGGGAAACACCTCGCGGCGCATGGTGCCGAACGCCAGCGCGCCGACGAGCAGCACCGCCATGACGAGCGTGTTCATGGCCGGCATGTTGTTGACCGTCCACGAGACGACCGTCCTCATGTCGCGTCCTCGCCATCGAGACCGCCCGCCGCCGCCGGTGTCGCGACCGTGCCCGCCGCCTCGGCCACCGCCATGCCCTCGTGCGGATGCGACAACTGGCTCACGACGACCCGGTCACCCGCCTCGAGCCCCGACGCCTCCGACTCGAAGAGCACGCGGCCGTCTGCCACCTGCACCGGCTTCGGCCGTACGATGACGAGGCGGTCGTCACGCATGAGCCAGACGTCGCCGCTCGGCCGCAGCGCCTCCTCCGGGATCGACACGAGCGGGTGCGGCGACGCGACGTGGACGCGGACCTGCACGAACATGCCGCGCATGAGCGCGCGCGGCGCACCGGGCGGCAGCTGCTGGAGGGGCACGCCGTAGCGATCCATCGCCCGGGTCCGCGTCGGCGCCGCCACACGGACCCTGCAGGGGAGCGTGCGGGTCTTTTCGTCGAGGCCGCGCCCCTCCTGACGGGAGAGCACGCCGTCCCACTCGTACGTGTGTCCGCCGATCGTGAAGACGACCGTGGCCGGCGCATCGGGCAGGGCATGCGCCGCCCCCGGTGCATCGGCGATGGAGGCCGACCGCCACACGCGGGCGACCTCGTCCATCTGCAGGCTCGTGCGAACCTCGGCCGCGCTCGTGTCCTCGATCGTGACGAGGGGCATGCCCTTCGACACGAACGAGTCCTGCTCCACGTGCTCCTCGACGACGATGCCGTCGGCGGGCGCGACCACCCGCGTCCGCGAGAGGTCGAGCCGAGCCTTGTCGAGCATCGTCGATGCCAGGGCCTGGGCCTCCTCGAGCCGGTTGCGTCGCTTGCGCAGGACGCGCGCCTGTCCCTGGAGATTCGTGAGGCTCGTGGTGGCCGACAGCTCGTCGCGCACGGCACGGTCGTGCTCCGTCTCGGTGACGATCCGCCCCGCCTTGAGGGCGTCGAGCCGCCGCACCTCGCGACGCGCGAGGTCGAGCTGGCGCCCCGCCAGATCGCCGGCCGTGGCGTTCTGTGCGATCTCCTCGTCCACCTCCTCGATCGAGAGTCGGGCCTGGGTCAGCTCACGCTCGAGGCGGGCGACGTCGAGCTCGTAGTCGCGTGGATCAATCTCGAAGAGCAGCGTGCCCTGCGCGACGAAGCGGCCCGCCTCACAGGCCTCCGTCTTGTGGCGGATACGCCCGGGCACCTCGGCCGCGAGCGTCACCTCACGCAGCGGCACGACCGTCCCGTCGAGCCGGAGCGTGAGACCGTCGGTCTCGGCGGCGACCTCGGCCGTGCGCACGAGCGCCGCCGACGGACGCTCGGCCGTCCGACGCTCCGGCGGCGCCTGCCGACCGAGCATCGCAAAGGCCGCGACGCCCATCGCCAGGATCACGAGCGGCGTCACCCACCCCACGATCGCACGGAACACCTTCATGGATCACCATTCTCCGAGCCATCCGACCCTGAACCCTCCCCGCGCGCCCGCGACCACGCGTTCCCGAGCGGCGGGCCGGCGCCGAGCGCAGCCAGGGTGAACGACGTGACATGGTCCGCAAGCCGGTCCGGAGCATGGTGCGACTCGCGCTCCGACGCGGGCACGAGCATGCCCACCACGTCACCGGCCGCCCGATAGAGGAAGCACTGGCCGACGACGCTCAGGGCGACGCGTCGCAGCCGGGGATCGTCGAGGCTGTTCGCCGACAGCTCGCGGAGGATCGACACCAGACCGTCGAAGTGGGGCCGGATGTAGTCCTCGACCAGTTCGCGGCAGGCCTCCGTCGGATGGAGCACCTCCCGCAGCATGAGCCGCACCTGCCAGTCGGGCTGGCCGAACCCGAGCATCCGCTCGAGCAGGTTGCCGACGAAATCACGCAGCTTCCGCTCGGGCGGCGTCCCCGGCTCCCAGCGCGGCTCGGGCACCTGCCGCTCGCGTTCGCGGTGGGCGTGCTTCACGCTCTCGATGTAGAGCCGCCGCTTCTCGCCGAAGTAGTAGTTCACCGCCGCGACGTTCACGCCCGCCGCGAGGCAGATGTCGCGGTCGGTCGCCGCCTCGAACCCCCGCTCGGCAAACTCACGTCCTGCAGCGGCGAGGATCCGATCGCGGGGGTCATCCCCGGTCGGCCTGTCACTCGTCGGATTGGAGGCGGGGGCGGTGGCCACGGAGAGCCCGCTGGGGGGTGATCGGGGATGCGCGGAACAGAAGCCGATTCAAACGGGTGTTAGAATCGAACAAACACGCGTTTGAAACAATGGTATCCCGGCCCTCCACCCCGACCAATCCCGGTCTCCGGCCGGCGGATCGGAACCGTTTCTTTCTACGGTCGCCGCGGGCGTCCGACGACGCGGGCGATCGCCGGAGCGATCTCTTCGAGCGGCAGCACGGAGTCGGCGAGCCCCTCCTCGGCCACCGCCTTGGGCATGCCGTAGACGGCACAGCCGGCCGCGGCCTGGGCCACGACGTAGCCCCCCTCGCGCCTGATTGCCGTGCACCCCTCCACACCGTCGCGCCCGATGCCGGTGAGGACGACCGCGAGCGTTTTGGCACCCAGAATCGGGGCGAGCGATTCGAGCAGCGTGTCGAACGAGGGACGACAGCCGAGCCGATGCGGGCCGTCGTACACCACACAGCGAAAGCCCCCTCCCGGCGCCTGATCGATCCGCATGTGCGCGCCACCAGGGGCGATGTAGACCGTCCCCGCCGCGACGGCCATGCCATCTGCAGCTTCGAGGACCCGCAGCCGCGACAGTTCGTCGAGTCGCGTGGCCAGCTGCGCCGTGAACCCGGCCGGCATGTGCTGCACGACGATCACGGGTGTCGGCAGATCAGCCGGCAGGGCCGGCAGCAGCGACGTGAGTGCCTGTGGCCCTCCCGTGGACGTGCCGATGGCGACGACGTCGAAACGCCCCTCCCGAGCGGCCACCGCGCGAGGCGACCCGGCCGCGGCGTCCCGCGGCGCGTGCTCCATGGCGGGCGGCATGGCTGCTGCGGCGGCGACGGTCCGTGCGTCGACGATCGCGGCGATCTTCTCGAGGAGCGCGGCGTGGATGTGGGCCCGGACCTGGTGCGTCTCGAGGCCGGCCGGCTTGGTCACGAAATCGAAGGCGCCCTCCATGAGGGCCTCCACCGTGGCCGGCGAGCCCTCGCTGGTGAGACTGCTCACCATGATCACCTTCGCCCGGCTGCCCCGGCGGCGCATCTCGCGGAGTGCGCCGAGGCCGTCGAGCCGCGGCATGGAGACGTCGAGCGTGACGACATCCGGCCTGAGCGACTCGGCCTGGGCCACGGCGTCGAGACCGTCGTGGGCCACACCCACCACATCGACGCCGGGCACGTGGGACAGCACGTTCAGCAGCATCTGCCGGTAGAGGGCAGAGTCGTCGGCGACGAGGACGGCGATGCGTCGGCCGGTCATCGGGCTCATGACGATGCAGGGGCCACGGCCAGGGGGGACGGAGGCGGCTTCACCACGCGCGTCGTCGACTTGATCCGGGCCTGATGGCTGACGGGATTGTGCCGGCGCGGCAGGCCCTTCCGCCTGCACAAGGCAGGCGAAGCGGTTTGAATCGACGGGTTGCGGAGGCTATATCCATCGTGGGATGTGTCACCGCGCTCGGCGTGACTCCGACGCATCGGCCGGGGGGGCGACCCGTCATCCGGGCCGGGCAGCAATGGACCTCACCCACTGCTCAGACAGCATAGCGAGACGCCCATCGGCATGAATGCCCTTCCCGACGCGGCCGCCCAGACCCCCGTCCGCGCCGCCGGCACCTCGCAGTTCGTGGGTTTCCGGCTCGCGAATCAAAACTACGTCTTCCGGATCGAACGCATCCGCGAAATCGTGATCCCCACGGGCATCGCGAGCCTGCCCGAGGTGCCCGCGTGCATCGACGGCGTAAGCAACCTGCGGGGCACGATCATCCCGATCGTCAACCTCCGCGTCCTCTTCGGGCTCGAACGCCGGCCGATCGACGCCGAGACACGCACGATCGTCGTCAACGTCGGCCAGCGGGTGATGGGGTGCATCGTCGACTCGGTCTCCCGCGTGATGCGCATCGCCGCGGACCAGATCCAGCCGGCGAACGACGCGGTGCTCGTCAGCGGCCGCGGGGTCATCGAGGGCTTCGCCCGCGCGGCCGACGACCTGTTCATCGTCCTCGACGTCGATCACCTGCTCGACCCCACGAGACTCGACGAGGTGCAGCGGGCCGCGCTCGCCCGGCCGACCGACATTCCCCCCGTTTCCGGAGCCATCTGACATGGCCGCGCAGACCAAAAAGAGCCTCTCCGCCGGCAGCGTCGTCGCGGCGCTCGACCACTCGATGGCCCGCATCGAGTTCGAACCCGACGGCACGATCCGCGATGCCAACGCGAACTTCCTCGACTTCATGGGCTACTCGCTCGGCGAGGTGCAGGGACGGCCGCACTCGATCTTCGTGGACGAGGCCACGCGCACCGGCGAGGACTACCGGCGGTTCTGGATGCGGCTCCGCGACGGGGAGTTCCAGAGCGGCGAGTTCTGCCGGCTCACGAAGGATGGCCGTCAGGTCTGGATCCGGGCCACCTACAACCCCGTGCGCGGTGCCCGTGGCGCCGTCGTCGGTGTGGTCAAGTTCGCCGTGGACGTCACCGCCCAGGTCGTCCAGCGGAATGCCGACCTCCAGCGGCAGCAGCAGTTCGTGGAGATGGTCGAGAACACGAGCGTGCGGCTGATCCTCGCCGATCGCGACTCGAAGATCGTCTACATGAATCCCGCCTCGCTCGCGGCGCTCCGCCGCCTCGAGCGCTTCCTGCCATGCAAGGCCGAGGAGATCGTCGGCAGGTCCTTCGACATCTTCCACAAGCGGCCCGAGCACCAGCGCGGCATCGTGGCCGACCCCGCCAACCTGCCCCATCGCACGAAGTTCCCGCTCGGGGACGAGTGGCTCGACCTCACCGTATCGGCGCTCAAGGACCGTGACGGCCGCTACATGGGGCCCCTCGTGACCTGGGAGGTGATCACCGAGCAGGTGCGGCTCCGGGAACGGGAGGAGATCCAGCAGGCCGAACTCCTCGTCGCGAAGGAAGATCTCGAGCGGAAGGTGCGGTCGCTGGTCGAGGTGTTCAACGCCGCCTCCCACGGCGACCTGACGGGGGAGCCGGGATTCACCGGGGACGACGACATGGGCCGCCTCGCGGCCAACGCGAGCGCGATGTTCAAGGATCTGCGGTCGCTCGTCCGCCAGATCTCCGAGGCGGCCGACCAGCAGAACGAGGGCGCGCGGATGATCGCCGAGAGTTCCGGCGGCCTCAGCGAGGGCGCCCAGTCGCAGGCCGCCAGCGTGGAGGAGATGACGGCGGCCGTCGAGCAGCTCGTCAGCTCGATCGAGGCGATCTCCCGCAGCGCGGCCGACAGCCGCCATCAGGCGGAGGAGACGACGGGCATGGCGGAGGCGGGACGCGGTGCCGTCCGCGAGGCGATCGACTCGATGAAGCTCATCCGCAAGTCGTCCGAGCAGATCAACGACATCATCCAGGTCATCAGCGAGATCGCCAGCCAGACCAACCTGCTGGCCCTCAACGCGGCGATCGAGGCGGCCCGCGCCGGAGAGCACGGTCTCGGCTTCGCGGTCGTCGCAGACGAGGTGCGGAAGCTGGCCGAGCGGGCCAGCGAGGCCGCCAAGGAGATCACGCTCCTCATCAAGGAGTCGACGAAGCGGGTGCAGGAGGGTGCCGGCCTGTCGGAGAAGGTCGGGCAGTCGCTCGAATCGATCGTCGCGGCCGTCGGCCGGACCGCGACCGGCATCGGTGCGATCGCCGCGGCCACGGAGTCGCAGTCGGCGAGCGCCGCCGAGGTGAAGATGGCGATTCGCTCGGTTTCGCAGACGACCGAGTCCAACGCGGCGTCCGCCGAGCAGATGGCGGCCAGCGCCGAGGAGCTCGGGGGCCAGGCGGAGGGCCAGCGGAACCTCGTCAAGCGGTTCAAGGTCTGACGCCGCCCGCCGGCTCGTCCGTTCCAGCCCCGCCCCCTTCGCCATGCTCGAGCGCCCCCCACGAGCGATGCCGTCGTGTTCGAACTCACCAAGCTGACGCCGGAGCAGTTCG
>JBJTBO010000209.1:0-14912 GCA_046091445.1 Planctomycetaceae bacterium
GTCAACGGGCGAGGCCAGCGCGCACCGCGACGACACACCACACGATCGCGATGACCGTCAGCGCCGCGCACGTCAGGAAGACGGGGAAGCCCGAGATCGAGGCCGCAGTGGCGTGACGTTCCGCAAGCGTCGCGATGTCGACGTGCACGAGGCGGATCGATTCCCGGGCGGCGACGAGACCGCCGAGCGTCGCGAGCCACCCGACGGTCGTCACGACCCCAAGGCCATGCGGCATCCGGTTGCAGAACGCGGCTGCCACCCATGCGCCGCTCTGCACGACGAGACCCGTGATCGCGACGGTCAGCCATGGTCCTCCCAGCGGGCCGAACAGCGCCTCCCGATCGACTGCGGTCAGGGTTTGCCCATACAGACCGCCGGCCGCCGTCATGCCCGCGACACCCGACAACGCCGCGAGCGCGAGCCTCCGCACCGGTGAGAGCCCGAGTACGACCTCGGCAGCGGCTGGCGGCCTCGTGACGTCGAGCCCCAGGAGCCGCCCCTGCCAGACCAGTTCGATCGCCAGCGTGGGAAACGCCGAAAAGAACCAGAGCGCGAGCCGCGGAAGCACGCCGGGGCTCGCGTAGCGGAGCGCACCGGACTCGTAGAGTGGTGCCCATGCGTCCCTGTCGAGCATGAGCAGGTGGTTCTCGGTCCAGCTCCACGCGATGAAGATGAAGCCCGAGCATGCGAGCGACGCCACCACCGTCCGCCACACCCAGCGACGTCGGGCGAGCCACGACGACTTCTGCAGGTAGAGCAGGTAGAAGCAGACGATGAGCACCGGAAGGATCGCCATCCAGCGGTGCGAGAGCAGGAGATTGGCCGTGGAGAACTCGCGGCCATGCAGGATCTGCACGAAGAGGAGTGGCGCGACACCGGCGGTGATCGCCAGCCCGGTGGCGAACGGCAGCCAGTCCACGAGGATGGACTGCCACCCGCAGACGGCGCAGCGTCGCGGCCCCATCAGTCGCCCGAACGCCAGGTACGTCGAGCCGGCCAGCACGTAGTGCATGAACACGGCATGTACCACGAGCGTCACGGCAAACAGCGAGAGGTAGAGTGCCGTGGGAGCCGTGAATCCAGTCGGAAAAATCGCATTCATGGCGGGCCGCCCGGCCGCACCCCGGCATCCTGCAGGCCGTCCCGTCGGTGCACGGCGAGCGTCGCCGCGGGATTCCCGGGACCGGTGCCCGCCTCATCCATCCGCCGGCGGATCTCGTCCAGCACATGGCCGTCGTGGGACAGGTCCCAGCTCGTGGGCCGCCCCGCCGCGATCCAGCCGATGAGCTGCACGAGCGCCTCGAGCTCCTCGGGCGTGCCGGCGAAGGGCGGCATGAAGGGCTTCGTGCGCTGCAGCTGCGCGATGTTGATCCGTCGCTGCTCGATCGTCCATCCGCCTGCGAGTTCGACGACGGCGTTGACGCCCTCGAGCGTGTGGCAGACGGAGCACTGGGCGCGAAAGACGCGTGCTCCCAGCACGAGCTGCTCGTTGGCGTAGGAGGCGGCGTCGCGCACCGGATACGGATCGTCCGTCGTGCTGCCCCGCGCCCGCAGCACGGCCACGCCATCGCGGGCGATCGAGTTGGAATAGAGGTACTGACGGACCGTGAACGGCTTACGCACGCCCTCGCGCACGAACTCGCCGCCGGCCGTCGCCACGAATGCGAGCGCCAGCAGCAGGGACGCCGTCGCCCCGTTGACAAAGAGCCGCTGCCGCAGGATGGCGACGATCGCGTAGAGCCCGATGAGCGTGGAACTGCCCACCGCCATTGAGAGAAAGAGCGTCATCGGCACGTTGCCACCGGTGGCCCAGCCGCGGCTGTCCGCGGGCATGACGCCGAGATACCACGCACCGAGGAACGGCATCGCCAGCATGAAGACGAGCGGGCGGGCACACACCGCCACGAGGCTCACGCGATCCTCCCGCGAGAAACCGGGCACCGCGTTGATGAGCACGCACGCCGCCAGCGCGGCGATCGCGGCGGCGGAGATGGTGCGGAAGAGCAGCGAGGGGAGGAAGCCGGGATTGAAGAAGCCCGTCCAGACGTCACGGCTCTCGAGCCACCCGCCCGGAGTGAGCTGCCAGGAAAGGATCCCGTTGATCCAGAAGAGGCTCATCCACGAGGCGAATGCATAGAGACCGAGCAGGCGGAGTCGCGTGGCATCGGGCAGTCGTGGGCCGTACCGGTAAAAGAGATAGCCGGACACCACCTCGAGGCAGAAGAAGGTCCACTCAGTCGCCCACACCCAGTGGAACTCGAGCACCATCACCCCGATGGTCCGCGGGCTCACTTGGATGCTCGTGAACCACATCGCCACACCGGTGACCGCTCCCAGCACGAAGCTCACCAGCACGAGCACCTTGAAGTAGCCGTCGATGAACCGACGGGCGAGCGGGCAGCCTCCCCGCATGTGGAGCCACTGCAGGGAACAGAGCAGCAGCCCGCCGCCGATGGCGAACTGGGCGAGGAACACGTGGACGATGCCGAGGCCGCCGATCGCCAGCCCCTTCATGATCGGGCCGAGATCGACGACGGGATAGTGCTCGAGCGGCGTCATGCTGTCACACGCGACCGAGAGGCCATCGCTGACCATGGTACCCGCTGCGGCGATGCAGCGGCACCCGTGCAGCAGGCTGGCTGGCGGCCGGCCCCCGCACAGGTGCGCACATGCATCCCACGAACGAACCGCCCGGGCGTCGCGACCGGCTTTCCGCAGCGGCAGTCGCCGTCGATCGCACCTCAGTCGCGGCCCGACGCGATCATTTCTTGACGGCAGGCTTCTTGGCGTCCTGCTTCGGCTTCATGTTCTTCTTGTCCTTCCGCTGCGCATTGTTGCCCTTGCCCATGGCGTGCGTCCTTTCGAAATGGTGGTGGTGCGGCGATCACCGAGCGATGAACCGCCACACCACCCGGGACACTAGCGAAGGACCGCCCGCCTTGACCAGAGCGACGTGGGCGGACCATTCACCGTGGCATGCGGTCCAGACCGAGCCCGCCCGGCGGTGCGCCTCCGTGCCGACATCTCCTCACGCACCGAGAAACCGCTCGACGAGCCGGGTAAACGGCTGTGGCGCGTCGGCGTGGACCCAGTGCCCGGCCTCCTCGACCACCTCCAGGGTCGCGGCAGGAAAGAGACGCTGGATCTCCGGCCAGTGACGAGGCCGCAGATACGCGGACCTGCCTCCGGCAATGAAGAGCGTCGGCTTCGCGAACGCGTTCCCCGCCGCCAGATCGGGAAACCCGAGGATGGTCTCGAATTCACGCTCGATCACGGACAGATTCACGCTCCACGCGAGCCCCTCGGGGCGAACGGTCACCGACTGCGCGAGGAACGACCGGATCGCCGGGTCGGGAACCGTGGCCGCGAGTGCCGCTGCCACGTCCGCGCGGCTGGAGCACTCCACGAGAGGAACGGCCCGTATCGCTCGCACCAGGTCGATCGACGTGCCCCGCGACGCCGCGGGCGGGATATCGACCACGACGAGGCGGTCGATGCGTTCCGGGGCGGTGAGCGCGAGGGTCATCGCGACCTTTCCGCCCATGCTGTGGCCGCACACGCTCGCCATGCCACCCGCGACCGCGCCGATCAGGACCGCGACGTCCTCCGCCAGCGCCGGGTAGTCCATGCGCTCGTCCCACGGACTCTCGCCATGATTCCGCAGATCGACCGTCACGACCCGATGGTGCCGCCCCAGCACACGGGCGATCGACGTCCAGTTGCGCCTCGACCCGAAGAGCCCGTGCAGGATGACGAGCGGCGGCCCCGCACCCGTCTCGCTGACCACAAGATCGACCGCCATGCCACCTCCCTGCCCGGTGAGCACCCGCGTGCATGTCCGCCGCCCGGAGAGTATGGCGCACCCGCCGGGAGCCGCTCCCCCGCGTCACGCCGTCCCGCCGGCGCGACGTCAACCGTGGGCCGTCGGCGGGTCAGTGGGCCGCCACCGCGGCCCCGCGTTCCCATTTCGTCGCCGGGAGGCCGTAGTCGCGCAGCAGTTCCACGGCGCGCTCGTCCGAGACCTGGGCGAAGTCGCGGTAGAACTGGCCGATCGCCCAGAACCATGCCGGTTCCTGCAGGCAGACGATGCGATCGCACAACGGACGCAGGGCGTCGATTCGATCCGGTGCACCGACCGGGACGGCCACGATCACCTCCCTGGCGCCGGCGGCCCGCACCACGTGGAGCGCGGCGATCATGGTCGCGCCGGTGGCGATGCCGTCATCGGTCACGATCACCGTGCGACCCGCGATCGTCGCCCGCGGACGGACGGCCCGATAGATCGCTCGTCGCCGCGCGATCTCCGAGAGCTGCCGCTCACGCTCACGCGCGATGAAGGCATCACCGACGTCGGTCATCGCCGATGCGAAGTGGTTGAGGTAGACCTCGCCCGTCTCCGACACCGCCCCCAGGGCCAGTTCCGGCTGGTGAGGGGCCCGCAGCTTTCGAGCGAGCACCACGTCGAGCTCCGCGCCAAGTCCCCTGGCAAGCACCGCACCGACCTCGAGGCCTCCGCGGGGGATCGCGAGGACGAGCGGTTTTTCCAGCCGTTCGTTCCGCAGTCGCTCGACGAGTTTCCAGCCCGCCTCCTCCCGATCGACGAAGATCCGGTCGTTCATGGTGGTTCGCTCCAGGGGGTCGGTGAACAAGGCTCGCTGGGTGCCGTGAGCGTCACTCATGCAGATGCCGGGCGAACCACTCGGCGGCCAGACGCGCCACCTCGTCGAGCGTTCCCGGTTCCTCGAAGAGGTGCGTGGCCTCCGGCACGACCTCGAGGCGTTTTTCGCACTCGAGCTCCCGCAACGCGGCCGCGTTGAGCGTCAGCACCTCGGCGTCGTGACCCCCGACGATGAGGAGCGTGGGGGCACGGACCGCCCGCAGCCGTCGGCCCGTGAGGTCGGGGCGGCCGCCCCGCGACACGACGGCACGCACGCGCGGCTCCAGGGCGGCGGCCACGAGGGCCGCAGCGGCACCCGTGCTCGCCCCGAACAGGCCGACTGGCAGGTGCCGCGTCTGCTCCCAGGCGCCGACCTGCCTCAGTGCGGCCAGCAGACGCTCCGCGAGGAGCGCGATGTCGAAGACGTTGACCCGATCGGTCGCCTCCTGCTCGGTGAGCAGGTCGAAACGCAGCGTGGCCAGCCAGGACTCATGCAGCACCGCCGCCACGGAGGCGGTCCGCGGGCTGTGGCGGCTCGAGCCGCTGCCGTGCGCGAAGAGCACCAGCCCCGTCGGAGGTGCGGGCAGGCAGAGCCGCCCCTCGAGCGTGATCGCCGCGCCGGCCAGGGCGGTGGCGGGGATCGCGATGTCGAACGACTCCACCGTGTCGGTAAGTGTCATGGCGTCTCCTCCACTGGAATCGCGCCCGCGGTGGGCGCCGGGTGGTGTGGGTACACCGGCCCTTGCTGCAAGAGGGTAGGGAGCCGCGCGCTGCACGGGCCCGATGGTGCGCGACGCCCGGGTCTGCCGCGTCGTGCCGCGGTCGGACAGTTCGCGTGGTGCGGGCCGCTCCGGCGCCGCAGCGGGTGTCAGCCGGCGTCCGAGCCGGCTGCGGCGAGAATCCGCAGCGGCAGATTTCCCTCGGCATTCGTCGAGCCGAGCGTGTCGGTGACCCGCACCTGCAGACGGTATTCACCGGGCGAGGCGTCGGCGGGCAGACGCACCACGTAGCGGGCGAAGTAATCGTGGCGTCGGCCGGCACAGGTTTCGGCGATCGGCTCGAAATTCCACTCGTGGATCGTCCGTCCATCGGCATCGACCAGCTCGAGTGCCGTGTCGATGCAGGTCGTGTGGCCGGCCGGCGTGGCCTGCGCCGTGAGGTTGCCCAGTTCGAAGTAGACGATCACCTCCCGTCCCGCCCGGAAGCGGTCCTGCGGGAAGCGGTCCACCACCCCCCACGCCTGCACCCGGGAGGCGAAGCAGGCGTTGATGATCCGGAGGACGGTATCTCGACCCGCGCCGTCACCCGTCGGCTCCTCCGCGCCGCGGAGGGTGTCCTCCACGGCCAAGGGGAGGCCGCTCTCGTGGGCCTCCTCGTCGCGCTGCGGCGAAGGCACGGTCGCAGCGACGAGAAGGGGCGATGGCGGGTCGCTCGTGTTCGCCTCGGGAGCGGGAGCGTCGATCTGGATCGGGCCGGACGGGGCTTCCGGTGGCGTCAGATCGGCCTTGGCGACCACGTACGGCAGCGCCGAGACACCGACATCGGCGTCCTGCGCCTCGCTTCGCGCGGATCCACGTGCCGCCTCGCCGATGGATCGTGTCGTCTCTGCGTCGTCACGGGTGGCCTGGCTCGACGCCGCGGTGCCGAGCGCCGCGGCGAATTCGGCGATCACGACGGGCCAATCCTCCTGCTGTGTGCTCTGCAGCGTGGCGACCAGGGCCGCGGTGGCAGACTCGTCGAGGGCTCCCATCCGCGTCAGCCTGCTCACGGCTTCATCGATCGCCGCCGCCCGACGCTCGTCGTCCGCCTCGGCGGTCACACCGGGCTGATCAGCCTCGTTCTCGGCGGTGGACGAGTCACCTGGCGCCGCCGCATCCGCGCTCTCCGCCGCATGTTCTGGACGTTCCCACGGCATGCCACGCAGATACGCCGACGTGAGCGCCGACGTGCAGCCCGTCGCCGATGTGGCGACGGCCAGCGCCATCACCAACCACGGGAATCGTTGCCGAAGTGCGACAGTCATGAGGACGCCGGGTGGCGGTACCGCGGCGGTCTTCGCGCGGCGGTGGGGGATATAGGGACCGCCCCTCCGCCGCGACAAGGTCAACCGCCCAGCCGGCCGTGGGACACCGGGGGTTCCGGCCGCAGCGGTCGGTTCGCCACGGTGGCGACCCACGTGCCCGCGCCGCGAAGTGACACCCGAAAAATGCCGCTGGGTGCAAGGAAGCCTCCGCCGGATACACTTCGCCCGGCTCCCCCAGACCGCCCGGCCCCGCACCGCACGCCCGATCCCATGACGTCCGATTCGTTCTACCGCGAGCCGGTGCCTGCGGAATGGGCACACCGTCACCTGCTCGACCTCGAGCGACTCACGCCGGACGAGATCCGTCTGCTGCTCGATACCGCGACGCTCTTCAAGGAGGCGACCGGCGGGTGTCGGAGGAAACTCGGCGTCCTCTCCGGGTTCACCGTCGTCAACCTGTTCTTCGAGAACTCGACACGCACCCGCGTCAGCTTCGCCCTCGCGGCGCGGCGGTTGGGGGCCGACACGGTCGATTTCACGACCTCGTCGAGCAGTCTCTCGAAGGGAGAGTCGTTCATCGACACCGCCCGCAACCTCGAGGCGATGGGGATCGATGCCGTGGTGGTCCGCCACTCCACGCCCGGCACCCCCCACCTTCTCGCGCAGCACTTGCAGGTGGGCGTCATCAACGCAGGCGACGGTCCGCACGAGCACCCGACCCAGGGCCTCCTCGACATCTTCTCCATTCGCGAACGCCTCGGACGCATCGAGGGCACGACCGTCGCCCTGGTGGGAGACATCGCCCACAGCCGCACCGCCCGCTCGAACATCTGGGGGCTCACGAAGCTCGGCGCGCGCGTCATCCTCTGCGGACCACCGACGCTCGTCTCGGACCGTTGGAGGGAATGCGGCGTGGAGGTGTCGCATGACCTCGACGCGATCCTGCCTCGCTGCGATGTGGTCAACCTCCTGCGCATCCAGTTCGAACGCCAATCGACCCGCCCCTTCCCGTCGGTCCAGGAGTATGCCCACCTCTACGCGATGACCGGCGAGCGGCTCCGTCAGGCACGCGACGACCTGCTCATCCTCGCGCCGGGACCGATCAATCGCGGTGTCGAGGTCACCGCCGAGGTCGCCGACTGCTCGCGGTCGCTCATCCTCGACCAGGTCACCAATGGATTGGCGGTGCGCATGGCCGTGCTCTGGCTGATCTGCGGACCCCGGGCGGCACCGACCGCCACCCCGCTCGGCAGCCATGGCGGGAGACTCGTCTGATGGCCACGCTCCTGATTCGTGGCGGCCGCGTGGTCGATCCCTCCCAGGGCGTCGACCGGATCGATGACGTGCTCGTGCGCGACGGGCTGATCGTCTCGATCGGGCACGGCGGCGGCCAGCCGATCGGCCGTGCCGACGAGACGGTCGAGGCAGCGGGGCTGGTGGTCTGCCCGGGCCTGGTCGACATGCACGTGCACCTCCGCGAGCCGGGACGCGAGGAGGACGAGACGATCGAGACCGGCACGCGGGCGGCTCTCGCCGGCGGGTTCACGAGCGTGGCCTGCATTCCCCACACCGCGCCGCCGATCGACACGCAGGCGGCGGTCGAGTTCATTCGTCAGAAGGCCTCCCGGGCCGACACGTGCAACGTCTTCGTCGTGGCCTGCGTCAGCCGGGGTCGCGAGGGGAAGGAACTCGCCGAGATCGGCCGGCTCGTCGAGGCCGGTGCCGTCGCCTTCAGCGACGACGGCAGCCCCGTCTACGACGCCGAACTCATGCGCAGGGCGCTCGAGTACTGCCGCATGTTCGACAAGCCGGTGCTCGCCCACGAGGAGGTGCTGGAGCTGTCCCGGGGCGGCATCATGCACGAGGGCCTCGTGTCGCTCGAGCTGGGCCTGCCGGGGATGCCGGCCGCAGCGGAGGACGTGATGATCGGCCGCGACATCACGCTCGCCGAGACGACCGGAGGCCGCGTGCACATGATGCTCGTGTCGACGGCAGGCGGCGTCGCCCTCATCCGCGACGCCAAGCGACGCGGCGTGAGGATCACCGCCGAAGCCTGCCCCCATCATTTCACGCTCACCGACGAGAGCCTCCGTGGCTTCGACGCCAACTGCAAGATGAGCCCGCCGCTGCGGACGGCCGCCGACGTCGAGGCGATCATCACCGGGCTGGCCGACGGCACGATCGACTGCATCGCCACCGATCACGCGCCGCACGCCCGCGAAAAGAAGCTGCTCGAGATCGACCGTGCTCCGTTCGGCATCCTCGGCCTCGAGACGGCCGTCGGCCTCACGGTGACACGGCTCGTCGCCACCGGAAGGATCGGCTGGCCGCTGCTCGTGGAGGCGATGAGCCTCCTGCCGTCCCGCATCCTCGGCATCGCCCGGGGCACGCTCCAGCCCGGGGCCGTGGCCGATATCACGCTCATCGATCCGGCACGCTCCTGGCGGGTCGACCGGTCGAGGCTCTGTTCGAAGAGCATCAACACCCCGTTCGACGGCTGGACGCTGCAGGGAAGGGCGGTCGTGACCATCGTGGCCGGACGCATCAAGTACCGTCTCCGGGAGCCGGCCGCGCCCTGACGCCGGGTCGCTCGACACGATCGGACGGCCGCATGAAGATCCTGATCGACGGCTACAACCTCCTGCACGCATCGGGCGTGTTCGGCGCGGTGCGTGGGCCGGGCGGATTCGAGGCGTCACGACACGCACTGCTCGACGCGGTCGCAGGACTCCTCGGCGACCTGCGGCACCACGCCACCGTCGTGTTCGACGCCGCCGAGGCCCCGCCGGGACTCCCCGCCCGCTACTCGCACGACGGGATCGATGTCCGCTTCGCCCGCGACCACGCGAGCGCCGATGCCTTGATCGAGGAACTCATCGAGGACCACGATGCGCCAGGAGCGCTGACCGTGGTCTCGGCCGACAACCGGATCATCACGGCGGCGCGGCGACGCCGTGCCAAGGCCGTCTCGAGCCACGAGTGGTTCACGGAACTCCGCGCCGCGCGTCGTTCCTCCAGCGCGACCGAAGCAAAGCCCGCTCCGCCGGAGGATGACCGGGAGGTCGCCCGCTGGTTGCGGGAGTTCGGCTACTGAGGCCTCCTGCCGGCTCAGGCCTGCGCCCACTTGGCGAGCTTCCGCTCGAGTGTCGATCGCTCGATGCCGAGGATCGCCGCCGCCTTCGTCTTGTTGCCACCGACGGCCTGAAGCGTGGCGAGCACGTGCTTCCGCTCGACCTCCGCGATCGTCGTCGGCACGAAGGGTGACGGGGCGACGGCGGCCCGGCCGGAGTCGCCCGAGGATGCGAGCTGGCTGAGCGTGAGGTCCGACACGTCGATCCAGTCGCCGGGGGCGAGCACGACGGCACGCTCCACGCAGTTGCGCAGTTCGCGGACGTTGCCCGGCCAGTGGTACGCCGTCATCGCCTCGCGTGCCGCGGGCGTGAACCCTCGCAGGCGCCGACCCGTCTCGGCGACGAATCGTTCCAGGAAGTGATCGGCGATCGCGGCGACGTCCTCGCGGCGGTGTCGCAGCGGCGGCACGACGATCTCGACGACCTTGAGGCGGAAGTACAGGTCCCGCCGGAACGAACCGGCTGCGACGGCCTCCTCGAGATTGCGATTGGTCGCGGCGACCACCCGCACGTCCACCTGGATCCGGCCGCTGCCACCGACCCGCTCGAAGGGATGCCCTTCGAGCACCCGCAGGAACTTGGATTGGATGGCCGGGCTCATCTCGCCGATCTCGTCGAGCACGAGCGTGCCGCCGTGCGCCGCCTCGAATTTGCCGATGGTGCGTTCGGTCGCGCCGGTGAAGGCGCCCTTCTCGTGACCGAAGAGCTCGCTTTCGAGGAGCGTCTCGGAGAGCGCCGCACAGTTCATGCAGAGGCAGGGGCCGTCGCGGCGGTCGCTTGCGTCGTGGATGAGCCTGGCGACGAGCTCCTTCCCGGTGCCGCTTTCGCCCCGCACCAGCACCGTCGCGCGGGTGGCCGCGACCCGCCGCACCTGCTCGAGGATGCCGGCCAGCGCGGTGCTCGTGCCCACGAGTCGGCCATCCTGGCCCTGCCGGAGCCGCAGCCCCTCGTTCTCGTGCGTCGTGCGGGCGAGCTTCTTCGAGAGCGCCTCCCGCGTGGAGAGGTTGTCGATGGCGAGCCCGAGCGCGTCGCAGATCGCCATCAGAAATTCGAGATCCTCTGGCGTCGCCTCGCGGCCCCCGGCGGCGCACTCGAGGTGGAGCAGGCCGATCGCCCGGCCGCGGGAACGCACCGGTGCGGACAGGGTGGCGCCCCGTCCGGTGGCGACGTCGACCGGCGCCGCCACCAGCAGCGCCTCGTCGCCCCCGAGCACCGCCGCCCTGAGTCCCGACGGCACGACGACGGCCTGCGGGCCCTCGGGACGGCTCGCCACCGCCGTGAGTGACGCGTCGTCGATGGACCGCGTCGCCGTCCCGTCGGCCCGCACGGTGGGCAGGAGCACGACGCCACGCTCCGCGGCGGTGCCTTCGATCGCCGTTTCCAGGGCGATGCGCGCGGCCTCCGCGAGATCGGCGGCGCGGCCGAGCGCGAAGGCGAGCCGGCACAACTCGGCCGCCGCCCGGCCCACGCGGGGTGCGCTCGCGGCGGTTTCGCGGATGGTGTCGAGCAGTCCGCTGCGCGAGCGACGATGTGCGATCGAGGCATGCCATGCCTCCAGATCGCTCGGCATCCGGCCGGTCTCGCCCGCGGTGGCGCGACCGGGCAAGGGCGTCTCGCCGCCCGATTCCGTCGCCTGATCGCCGCCGCAGAAGACGATCTCGGTGCGACCGATCGCGATCACATCCCCGGGAGCGAGCAGGTGGTCTGTCTCGAGCGGCTGCCCGCCCAGCTGGGTACCGTTGCGGCTCTGCAGGTCACGGATCGCCCAGCCGCGCTCCGTCGGGAAGATCTCCGCGTGGAACCGGCTGGCGCGCTCGTCATGGATCACGACCCGGTTCGTGGGCGCCCTGCCGATCGCCACGCGGACGTCACCGGCGAGGGGACACGTCGACTGACCGGCAGTCGGGTCGCGCACGAGCAGGTAGGGGGTGTGGCGAACGGCCTCCGTTGTTCCCATGCGACGGCTCCGGGCGACGACGAGCCGCCCCCTTTCGACCGGCCACGAACGTCGTACCCGGACCACTGCATCATGCCTTCGGCCAGCCGTCTTGGCGAGAGGATGGGCCGTCTGGCAACCGACCATGCCCCGCATTCGAGGCCCGGCCGATACCGGCTTGGCACGGCAAAAACCGGGTTTGCCGCGTTTTCCTGTCGCGACTAGCATGGCGAATCATCTCGGGTCCAGCCACGTCGTCCGCAGGGGAGCATCCGATGCCTGGGAACACGACTCGTCCGGTCCACCGCGCGGCGCTCCTCTCCTGCGCCTCGTGCATCGCGCCCATCATGCTCTCGATCCTGACCGGCTGGGCAGGCCCGATCATGGCACAGGGGTTCGGCGGCTTCGGTCAGGCCGTCGGCGGCATCTCGATCGACACCTCCGGGATCGTCGCGACGCTCGATGGCCGCGCCCTCGAATCCCTCGCAGAAGAGCGGCGTCGGGTGCTCGCCTCGGGCGGGGCTCCGGCCGGCCGCACCGCCTTCCGCAAGGTGTCGCTCGCGGCGATCATCAGCGCCATCGACGAGGCGCGGACCGGCAAACGCGCCGCGTCGCCGGACGTACTGCTGCTCGGCGGCCTTGAACAGGTCACGCACGTCTTCGTCGATCCCGACGGGCACGACATCGTCCTCGCCGGCCCCGCGGACGTCCCCGCGGTGGACGCCGGGGGAACCGTCGTCGGCGCGGCCAGTGGCCGTCCGCTGCTCCTGCTCGAGGATCTCATCGTCGCGCTGCGGTCGATCGACGGCGACCGCGCGGGCGGCGTGCGGTGCTCGCTCGACCCGACACCGGAGGGCCTCGGCCGACTCCAGGAGTTTCTGAGCGCCCAACGACAGATGGGCCCCGATCCGCAGGCCATCTTTCGCGGCATGGAGGAGGCCGTCGGCCCCCAGATGGTGTCGGTCGGCGGTGTGCCGGCGGACAGCCGCTTTGCACACGTCCTCGTCGCCGCCGATTACCGGCTCAAGCGGATCGGCATGGGCTTCGAACCATCGGGGGTGCGTGAGCTCCCCAGTTATCTCGCGATGGTTCCCCCCGGTGGAAAGGCCTCCACGCTGCCCCGTTTCTGGCTCGAGGCTGACTACGATCCGATCGCCCGCGATCCGGACGAACTTGCCTGGCGACTCTCGGGCCGGCGCATGAAGTGCCTCACCGAGAGCGACGCCCTCGCCGGCGGCGCCGTCGAGCGGGGTGGGGGCGCGGTGGACCGCGTCGCGCAGCGGTGGTGCGATGCCATGACGGCGCAGTACGACGCGGTCGCGACGCGGCAACCGATCTTCGCCGAACTCGTCAACTGCGTCGATCTCGCGGTCGTCGCGGCACTCATTCGCGGCCGGCAGCTCGATGCACGTGCCGGCCTCGACCTCAGCCCGCTTCTCGATCCGGATCGGCTCCCGTTGCCGTCGTACGAGCCGGCCAGCACCGTTCCGACCGTCGCCAACGGCCTCAAGAAGGGCAACGTCTGGGTGCTGACGGCGTCGGGCGGCGTGCAGTTCCAGCCGTGGCAGTTCGCCACCAACGTGGGCGATGCGGCGGACATGGCGGTCACCAGACGCGACGCGCTGGCGGCACGACCGGATATCGGCGGCCGCTACTGGGACTGAATCGCCTCAGTGCGATGGCGGCTCGGCCGCAGGTCCGGCCGGCACAGCCCATTCGATCCACTCGACACCGGCCGCCGCCTCGGGAAAGTACGGGTCCACCCATCCGGCGGTCGCGGCGGCCCGGACGCCACCGTCGCCAGGTGGCGGCACCCGCTTCACGAGGACGAGCGGGCAGCAGAGGCTCGTCGCCACCATCGCGGCGATCGAGTCGCTCGTCACATGCCACCCCACCGGCAGCGCTGCAAACCGGCCCGCCGCGTCCAGCCACGCCGGCGTGTCGAGGACCGTCCCATCCTTCTCGCTCTCGGGGTACGCGCTCAGGGCGAGGCCCGTCGAGACCGCCACGGATGTCGCGGTGATCCGCAGGGCATCGATCGCGAGGCGATGGGCGATGACCGGCTGCAGCCGCGCCGCCTCGTCGAGCGACCTCACGCCGTCGACCACGGCGCCGCCGCCGACCACGATGACGGCGGGACGCCCGAGCGACGCGACCAGCGACGTGACCGCCGCCGGCCAGCCGGAAACCGTGAGCAGACTGCCGCCGAGTTTCACCACGACCTGCCCCGACGGCCGCGCCGGGTGGCAGGGCCCGGCGAACGTGCCCGCCACGATCCCCGTCGGTCGCCGCAGGATGCCCTGCCGCCACGCCCAGGTCATGGCAGGAAGCCCCGCGCGATGCATGCGAGCGCATGCGCCGGAGCGCAGCGTGACACGTCGGCGCCGAGGACATTCGGCAGCGACACGACGGCGGGCAGCGCGCCCGTGCGTCGTATCACGCGGCGCGCGAGGGCCGTGCCATGCCCCGACAGCACGACCCCGGTCGGCCGCCAGCCGACCCGGTCCATGACCGCGACCAGCGCTCGCGTGATGCGTCGTGCCTGCAGCGCGGCGCAGCGTCTGGCCGCGACCACGGCATCGGACGGCGTGAATGATTCCGGATCGAGCAGCATGCTCCGGGCGAGCCGCACCCGTGCCGCGTCCACGGTCGCCGGTCCACCATCGGCGGTCTCGCGGCAGTCGGCGTCGGCGGGCAGGTCGCCCAGCAGCAGCCAGACATCACGCGATTCCGCGAACCGCTCCGCCGCGATCGGCCGTGCGACTCCCCGGTGCGGCAGCGTCCGGCTGCGTGCCGGCAGCGGCGTGCGCTCGACGCCCAGATACACGAGCTCCCCCGACAGCATGCGATCGGCGTCATGACGAGCCACGGGAGCGGGCATACGATCGACGAGCGGCACGATGTCGGTCGTGGTCGACCCGATGTCGATGAGGACGCTTCGCTCGGTGGGCGCATGCTGCGCGGCCAGGCGGGCCAAGGCGTGCCAGTTGGAGGCTGCCGCATCGAGCGGTCGCCGCAGCGCCTCCTCCGCAGGCACCAGCCCGGCCCGGTGGTGGCCATCCACCACGTAGATCGCGAGCTCGCTCGGCGGACTCGCCGCCGCTCGGGCGAGGGCCGCGACGATGTGGGCCACACCGGCGGCGCGGCAGGAGAAACAGTCGGCGA
>JBJTBO010000210.1:0-3308 GCA_046091445.1 Planctomycetaceae bacterium
GTGGTGAGCCGCTCGTGCAGGCGGGGGTCGACCGCGCGCAGCCGCCACAACTCGCCGCTGCCGACCGACACCACCGTGCCCGATCCGTAGTAGTGGCCCGCGATGTAGATCGGCTGGAGGTCGCCCGCGGGCCCCTCATCCTGGGCGAGCCGCGCGTAGACGGTCGCGCCCGGCTTGGCGGGTCCCGATTCGAAGCACGAATAGACCCCGGGGAACGCCCCCCACAACGTGTCGCTCGTCGTCGCGTCACCGGCCAATCGCAGGAACTCGGCCGCCTCCCCGTCCCGGGTCAGCCGCACCGCGCGGGCCACCTCGGCGGACGGCGCGACCCCGCCGAGCGTCGGCATCAACCCCCGCACCTCGACCGGATAGAGGCTGCGGATGACGCGCATTCCGGGATCGGCGAGCCACCGCTCCATCGACACGCTGCCAGCGACGAGCACCATGCCGCCGGACTCGCGGCCGACCCACCGCTCGAGACGCTCGCGGGCGGGGCCGTCGAGCCGCCGCCAGTCGACGTCGAAGGCGACGATGGCGTCGTACTCGGCCAGGGCTGCGTCGGATTCGGGAAAGCCGGCGAGCATCCCTTCGGCGTCGCGCGGTGCCGTGTCGAGCGCGACGTCGACGGCGAAGCTCCGGTCGCGATCGAGCACATTGCGCATGAACTGAAACTCGCGGCCCGGCCCGGATGCCATGAACAGGATCCGGGTCACGCGATCCACCACCTCCACCTCGGTGTCCTGCACGTCGTCGCGGGGCGTCCGATCCGCGGCCGGCGGGATCACCCGCACCACCAGCGTGCGCCTGCCCGGCGTCGGCAGTCCGGCCACGTCGAACCGTGCCGGCACGAGATCCCCGTCGGGCCCGAGGACGGCATCGCGGGCGGCGAGCACCACGGACCCGGCCGCGGAGTCGTCGGTCGCTCCTCCCTCCCGCAGCTCCACGCGCACGCGCTGCCCCTCGAGGCCCTGCGACTGGAGGAATGCGGTGACCGGAAACCGATCCTCCGGAAAGACGCGGGCCGGCGCCGAGACGTCGGCGATCCGCACGTTCGCCGGCAGCGTCTCGGCACCGATGCCCAGCGGGTGCACCATCACGTCGGCGGCTCCGAGCCGTCCGGCCGCCGCCCGTCCGTCGAGCCCCGCGTTGCTCGCGCCGTCGGTGAGCACGACGATCCCGGCGAGCAGGCCGGCAGGCTCCTCGTCGAGCACGCGGGCCAGCGCCGTGCCGAGGCGGGTCTCGTTTCCCTGCGGCACGAGGCGTGCCTGCCACGCATCGCTCGCCGCAGCGTCGTCCCCATCGGCGCCGCCATCGTCCACCGACGTCGCCCGGCCGGCGGCCGGCACGGTCCGGTCACGCGGCACCCTCGCGTCACCCGCGGCCGAGTCCTCCTCGACAGCCGGTCGATCGGGCTCGGCCGGGCCGTCGTCGCGACCCGCACGCTCCAGCGTGACGATCCTTTCGGCACCGACATCGAAGGTCCAGAGCGACACGTCATGCACGCGACGAACGGCGGCGAGGAGGCCACCCGCCTCCAGCACGTCGCGGGCGACCTCCGCGCGGGCGGTTTCGTCCGTCCCCTCGGCGGGAATCGCGGGCTCCGTCGCCGCCATCGCCGGCAGCGTCATGCTGGCACTCGTGTCGACGAGCACGGCCACGCGGGATGGAGAGACGAACTCGTACTCGGTGGTGCGCTCGAGATCGAGCCACGCAGCGGCGAGGCAGCCGAACGCGCCGAGCCTCAGCATGGCGAGGAGGATTCGCCTCGACGGAGGCAGCTCGATCGCATCACGGCGGTAGGTCCACAGCACGAACGCGGCCACGGCCGCGCACAGGAGCAGCGCTCCCGGAGCCTGCCACCACTCCGAGAACCCCTCGAGCAGCCGGCTCGAAATCCGTTCGCGCACCGCCGGGCTCGCTGCCACCAGCCAGGATGCGGCGAGACTCGACGGCATCGGTGGTCCCGCGTGCATCATGGCTGGGAAAAGGAGGGGCCGGCGTCGCCGCGCCCACCGTCGGTTGTATCGCGCAGCGCCGCGGCGGGCGCGGGGTTTTGAGCGTTTCGCAGGACGTCCCGGGATCACACGGGCCGGGCTGCCCGCCGTGCCGTTCGGGGCGCGACGGGGTGGTAGCCGGCGACGAGCGCGAGCAGCTGCTCGGCCACGAGCACCACGGCCAGCAGGGCCAGCAGCGGTCGCATCAGCGGCAGGCCGGCGGCACGGTCCGATTCGCCCCCGAGCGCCGCCGCCGATTCGAGCGTGAAGGCCACCCCCGGCAGCGCCGCCGCGAGCCCCTCACGGCCGACGCGTTCCAGCCGCCCTTCCCGCGGGTCCACGTTGACGGCGGTCGTGCGCTCGTGGTCGTCCCCGTCGAGCCCGATCCAGCGGGCCGCGTAGGCGCCCGGCGATTCGGTCGGCGGCAGGAGGATCTCCGTGCGGCCGGCCGCCGGCGCGATCGCCGTGAGGCGGATGACCTGTCCGTCCGGAGGCGTCGTCACGTCCACCTCCGTGCCGTCGGTCGCATCGTCGATCCGGATGGTCGCCGGTTCGCCGACGATGCACTCCGCTCCGCGGCGTCGGCCACGCGCGAGGTGGCTCTCCAGTTCCAGAAGGACCACGACCCAACTGGGATTCCCGCGCGACCAGTTGTTCCAGGTGGGCGCCGCCGTGCTGAGCACCGCCACGACCGTGCCGCGGCCGCACTCCCGCTCGACGACCAGGGGCGCGCCGGTGCGCAGCGACAGGAGACGCCGGATGCCTCCGTCGGCCTCCGCCTTCGCGGCCAGCGGGGCGGCCGCCATCACGCGGTCCACCCGCACGGCATCGAGCAGCGGATTGCGTCGTCCGGCGAGCACCGCGACGACCGGATGGTCCTCGACCACGATGTCGGGCACGGGATCGCTCGCCGCCTTGCCCGGGAGGTCCACCGGACCGGCGAGCGCGAGGGGAAAGACGCCCTCGCCGCCGCGATGGAGAAGGCGGTTCACCGCGTCGGCCTGCGTGCGCGGCCCCGTGAAGAAGACCACACCGCCTCCGTCGCGGGCGTAGGCCTCGAGCGCGGCGATCTCCGGCGGGTCGAGCCGCGGCACGTCGAGCAGCCAGATGCTGTCGAAGCCGTTGAGGTCGAGGGTCGCGAGCGCACGCGGCGACTCCACGCGCGGCAGCACGCCGGCCGCCGGGGTGCTCGTGCCCCTCGAGGTCAGCGTCCGGAACGACGGCGTTCGCGAGGTGCAGGACGTCACGATCGTGCTGCGGGAGGACGGCAGCAGCCGTCCCGGAGCCCGCCTCGCCGCGATCCCGCCGGGTGGG
>JBJTBO010000211.1:0-6311 GCA_046091445.1 Planctomycetaceae bacterium
TCGACGCGCGGACGGGCGAGCTTCTGAGCACGTTCTCCGGCCACGGCCAGCCGGTGAAGGGGATCGCGTTCCATCCCGATGGCACCGAGATGTTCTCGGCCGGTGCCGACAAGAAGCTCCAGCGGTGGAAGGTGGCCGACGGGGCCAAGACGGCCGAGATCGCCTTCGGCGACGAGGTCTACAGGCTACCGACGGGCGGCGGGTTCCTCTTCGCCTCGTCGGCCGACAAGACGGTGCGGCAGCTCGACGGCAGGACGCAGGCCGAGGTGCGGCAGTTCGCCGGCGCGACCGATTGGCCCCTGTGCGTCGCCTTCCACGCCGGCACGGGCCGGATCGCCGCCGGCTGTTTCAACGGCGAGGTGCGGGTATGGAACGCGGCCGACGGCGCCACCGTCACCACGTTTCTCGCCGCGCCGCGGACGACGACCCCCTAGATAGAAGAGCATTCCTCGAAGGAGCACGCTGCCATGTCACGTGAGCTCAATCGCTTCGCCCATGTTCCGGTGCGCAGGCGGGCCGCACTGCAGGCCGGCGCGATCGGCCTGCTCGGCCTGGGCATGAACCACGTCGCCGGCCTGCAGGCACTCGCGGCGGACAACGGCGCCGCGGTCCCGCGGCGGCGGAAGTCGGTGATCTACATCTTCCTCTCGGGCGGCCTCGCGCAGCACGACAGCTTCGATCCCAAGCCGGAGGCCCCCGACACGATCCGGGGCGAGTTCGCGCCGATCGCCACCCGCACGCCCGGCGTGCAGATCTGCGAGCACCTGCCGATGCTGGCGGCCTGCAGCGACAAGTGGGCGCTCGTGCGGTCGCTGACCCATCCCTACAACGACCACTCGCTCGGCCATCACGTGATGCTCACGGGCCGCGCTGCTACCCCCGTGGGCTTCGACCCGAACCGCCCGACGGCGCGGGACTTCCCGAGCATCGCGTCGGTGGTCAACCGCGTCGTGCCCGCTCGCAACAACTTGCCTCCCGCCGCGGTGCTCCCCGAAAAGCTCGTGCACGTCACCGGCCGCACCATCCCGGGACAGTTCGCCGGCGAGATGGGCGCCGCCCACGATCCGTGGTTCATCGAGGCCAGCCGCTACCGCGACACAAACTACACCCACGGCGCGTTTCCCGAGTACGGATTTCACCGCGAGAGGGGGCACGTCACGCCTGAGGGCTACCGCTACGAGGCCCCGGCACTGGAGCTGCCGCAGGGGGTGAGCCGTGACCGGTTCCTCGACCGCAGGTCGCTACTGGCGTCGCTTGACGCCCAGCGGCGGCTGCTCGACGCCGGTGCCCAGGTGCGGGATCTCGACCGGCACCGTGAGGCGGCCGTCTCGATGCTGCTCGAGGGCCGGGTGCAGAAGGCACTCGACGTGCACGCGGCCGAGGAACGGCTCCAGGATCGGTACGGGCGGAACTCGTTCGGGTGGTCGCTCCTCATGGCCCGCCAGCTCGTCGAGGCTGGTGTCAGCATGGTGCAGGTCAACCTGGGCAACGACGAGTCGTGGGACACGCACGAGGCGGCGTTCGGCAACCTCCGCAACTTCCTGCTGCCGCCGACCGACCGGGCGGTGTCGGCGTTGATCGAGGATCTCTCCGATCGCGGCATGCTCGACGACGTGATGATCGTGATGGCCGGCGAGTTCGGCCGCACGCCCAAGGTCTTCACGTTCCCGGGCGCCAAGACGAACCTGCCGGGACGCGACCACTGGGGCGTGGTGCAGACCGTCTTCTTCGCCGGCGGCGGCGTGAAGGGAGGCACGGTGATCGGCGAGTCGGATGCGATCGGTGGCTATCCGAAATCCGATCCGCAGACCCCGGAGAACATGGCCGCCACGATTTACGAGGCGCTGGGCGTGCCCCGGACCCTGATCTGGAAGGACCCGTCGGACCGCCCCCACCACGTCTACAACGGCACCCCGATTCCCGGGCTCACCTGAGACAGGGACCGCCCGGCCGGCCTCCACCCAAATGGCTTTTATTCGCAGGATTTCGGCCGGAGATGACAGGACGGCGGGCCTGCATCTTCTGATGATTCCAAGAGCGTGTGGATGATCCAGTTCGTGATGATCCAGGTTGGTGATGATCCGCGTGAATGATGGACTGATCATGAAGCAGTGGGCACGACAGACGACGCCGCGTGGCTGTGATGCCGGCCGTGCGGGCGGCCGGAATCCCGGCCAGGATCCCGGCCAGGAGTGCTGCCATGGTTTCGGCGGTGGCCTGGCGGCGTGGGGTCGCACGGGTCTGCGACCGTTCGTCTGCTGCGCTGCGATGCTTGCTTTCTCCGCGATTCCCTGCGTGGTGGCGGGTGATGACGAATCCGCCGGCGATGCCTTCTTCCGCGCGAAGGTGGAGCCGATCCTGCGGACGCGGTGCTACGAGTGCCACTCTCACGCCGGCGAGATCAACGGTGGGCTCGTGCTCGATTCCCGCTCCGGCTGGCAGTCCGGTGGCGACAGCGGGCCGGCGGTCGTGCCCGGGGACGCCGCGCAGAGCCTGCTCATCAAGGCCGTGCGCTACACGCTCCCCGGCCTCGAGATGCCGCCGCAGGGCAAGCTTCCGGCCGCCGAGATCGCGACGCTCGAGGAGTGGGTGGCCAAGGGAGCGGCCGACCCCCGGCAGGCCGGCCCCGCCGTCGTCAAGAAAACGGGCGTGGACGTGGAGGCGGGCCGCAGCCACTGGGCCTACCAGCCGGTCCGCGATCCCGGTCCGCCCGCGGGGCGCGTCCGGCCGTGGCCGCTCACCGACGCCGACGCCTTCCTCCTCGCGAAGCACGACGCGGCCGGTATCCGGCCGGCCGCCGAGGCCGATCGGCATACCTGGTTGCGCCGCGTGACGTTCGCGCTCACCGGCCTGCCGCCGACGGAGGCCGACATCGCAGGCTTCGTCGCTGACCGCACGCCGCAGGCGCACGAGCGGGTCGTGGACCGGCTGCTCGCGTCGCCCGCTTACGGCGAGCGCTGGGCACGTCACTGGCTCGACCTCGTGGGCTACGCGGAGCAGATCGGCACGGAGGGCAAGGTCTTCGCCGAGCACGCCTGGCGCTACCGTGACTACCTCGTCGACGCCTTCAACGCCGACAAGCCGTTCGACCGCTTCGTGCGCGAGCAGATCGCCGGAGACCTGCTGCCCGCGGCGACCCCGCGGGAGCGTCGCGACAACCTCGTCGCCACCGGCTTTCTCGTGCTCGGTGACGTCGACATCAACGCGGTCGACAAGCTCAAGATGGAACTCGACTTCGTCGACAGCCAGGTGAGCAAGGTGGGCATCGCGTTCCTCGGCATGACGCTGGGCTGCGTCCGCTGCCACGACCACAAGTTCGATGCCATCGGGCAGGAGGACTACTACGGCCTGGCCGGCATGTTCCGCAGCACGCAGAGCACCTACAAGACCCCCTTCGGCATCTGGAGCAACGTGCTGCGGGTGCCGCTGCCCGAGCTGGACGAGGACCGCGCGGCCGGCGAGAGGCACGAGGCCGCGCTGGCGGAATGGCGCCGCGAGAAGGCGACGCTGGCCGCCGAGGTCGAGTCGTTCGGGCCCGACGGCGGCGACGACGTGGCGCGGCGGCGCGACGAGCTGAAAAAGAAGGTCACGGCGATCGAGGGCCGCATCGCCCATGGCGAATACTTCCATCCGGGCCGGCCGCAGGCGCTCGCCGTGCAGGATGTCCGCGAGCCGGCCGACATGCGGCTCACGGTCCGCGGCAATCCCCACGCGCTCGGTGGGACGATGCCCCGGGGGCTCGTGCGGGTGGCGATGTGGGGGCCGCAGCCGCGGATCCCGGAGCGCGAGAGCGGCCGCCGGGAGCTGGCCGAGTGGATCGCCGATCCGCGGAATCCGCTGACCGCGCGGGTGGCCGTGAACCGCGTTTGGCAGAAGCTCTTCGGCGAAGGGATCGTCCGCAGTGTCGATTACTTCGGCACGCAGGGCGACACCCCGAGCCACCCCGAACTGCTCGACCATCTCGCGGCGCGGTTCATGGCGGAGGGCTGGTCGCACAAGCGGCTGCTGCGTACCCTCGCCCTCTCGCGGGCCTATCGGCTCTCCTCGGCCGTCGGCCCGCAGGCGGAGATCGGCACACAGATAGAGGTCGAACCCCAAAACAAGCTCGTCTGGCGGATGAACGCCCGACGGCTCGATGCGGAGTCGATCCGCGATGCGATGCTCGTGGCCAGCGGCCGGCTGGCCTTGTCCGCGGGCGGCCCGGGCCTGCCGCTCGAGCATCCGGAGAACGTCACGGGGCTGCCGATCAAGGAAAAGCAGGACGGCCACCCGCAGTTCACCCTCAAGAAGGGCCGCGAGTCGCAGGCCTTCGAACGCACGCTCTATCTTCCGGTCGTGCGCACCGGCACGCAGCCCGACACGGCCCGGCTCCGCGACATCTTCGATTTTCCGCAGCCCGCACAGATCACCGGCAGGCGGAACGAGACGTCCGTTCCCACGCAGTCGCTCTACCTGCTCAACGCCGGCCTCTTGCGGCAGCGCGGCGAAGAGCTGGCCGGCACGCTGCTCGCCGCCGAAGGCACCGACGCCGAGCGGATCGGCAGGCTCTGGCTGCGGGTCCTGAGTCGTCCCGCCACAGCGTCCGAGCGGGACGAGGCCCTCGCGTTCCTCCAAGCGTGTCGCGTCCAGGCTTCAGGCAGCGAGTCTGGCCGAGAGTCCGGCGGCGAGCCGGAAGCGGAAGAGGCTAGGCGTCAGCAGGCGGCCGCCGACGCCGAGCGGCGGGCCTGGGCGGAACTGGCCCGCGGCCTCTTCGGCACGAATGAATTTCTCCTTCTCTTGTAGTTCCATCACACGCGATCGGTACCTCCAGTCCCCGCGGCACACCATGAGCACGTTTCCCGGTTCTCAAATCTCCCGCCGTGGCTGGCTCGCGCGATCGAGCGCGGGCTTCGGCGCCGTGGCGCTGCACGGCCTCGCGCAGGCGGCGGCCGGCCCGCTCGCCGCTCGGGCGACGAGACATGCTCCCCGGGCCAAGCGGGTGATCTTCCTCTTCATGGCGGGTGGTCCGTCGCAGATGGACCTCTTCGACCCCAAGCCGCTCATCCAGGCGGCCCACGGCAAGACCATCGCCGCCCCACTGCCGGAGCATCACCGCCACGAGAGCACCGACAAGCTGCTCGCGCTGGGCACCGCCGTGCCGGTACGGCCGCGCGGCGAATCGGGGCTCACCATCTCCGATCTGCTGCCGCAGACGGCGGCGGTCGCCGACGAGCTCTGCCTGCTGCGGGCGGTGCAGGCCGAGAACAACCAGCACGGCCCGGCCGCGCTGCAGTTCCACACCGGCGTGCTGGCCGACGCCCGGCCGTCGCTGGGCTCGTGGATCAGTTACGGCCTCGGCACCGAGAACGAGAACCTGCCCGCCTTCCTCACGATCCATCCGGGCATCGACACGCGGCTCTATGGCTCCTCCTTCCTGCCCGCGGTGCACCAGGGCACGCCCGTCACCATCCCGGCGAAGGAGACCGATCTCCCCATCGAATTCCTCGCCGATCCGGCCACCGACGCCGCGTCGCAGCGGCGCCGCTTCGACTTCATCCAGCGGATGAACCGCCGGCTGCTCGCGGAGCACGAGGCCGATCTCCGCATGGAGGGGATGATCCAGAGCCTCGAGACCGCGTTCCGCATGCAGGCCGCCGCACCGGGAATCGTCGACCTGTCACGGGAAACCGAGGCCACGAAGAAGCTCTACGGCATCGGCGACCCGGTCACCGACCGCAACGGCCGCGTCTGCCTGCTGGCCCGTCGGCTGAGCGAGGCGGGCGTGCGGTTCGTGCAGGTCACGATCGACGGCTGGGACCATCACGGCGACATCCGGGGCAACCTGCCCAAGAGCTGCGCCGGCTCCGATGTGCCGTGCGCCGGGCTCATCCGCGACCTCAAGGCCCGCGGCCTGCTCGACGAGACGCTCGTGGTGTGGAGCGGCGAGTTTGGCCGCACCCCCTGGAGCCAGGACCTCAGCCGCACTGCGCCCATCGAAAAACACGGCCGCGAGCACCAGCCCGAGAGCTTCTGCGCCTGGATGGCCGGCGGCGGCGTCAAAGCCGGCCTCACCTACGGCGACACCGACGACATGGGCTACCGCGTCCTCAACGGCAAGATCCACGTCCACGATCTCCACGCCACGATGCTCCACCTCCTCGGCATCGATCACCTCAAACTCACCGCCCGCCACCTCGGCCGCGATTACCGGCTCACGGATGTTTATGGCGAAGTGGTGAAGGAGATTTTGGCTTGAGCTGAGAGTGCAATGAACCGGCAGCAGAATGGGGGGCAGTAGAATGGCTCCTCCGATTCATGCTGCCGCCCACCTT